>NZ_JARAVO010000371.1:0-6180 GCF_033792805.1 Streptomyces sp. PA03-1a | reverse complement strand
GTTTTTGTTAAAGGAACCCACCGTGACCTCGACGCAGTACCCGGACGCCGACGCGAGCGACGACGGCTTCAAGAATGGCGTCGAGGACTCTAAGTGGAGCACCGTCAAGTTCGGCACCGCGGGCGCCTTCACCTTCAAGGCGGCGCAGACCGACGTGGTGAAGTTCGAGTACGGCTTCAACTCGGCCTCGTACACCGGATCGGTCACGCGCACCAACGGGGCGCCGACATCGACGCTGACGACCTGGTCGGGCGCGAAGCCGCCGCTGGCCGGCCCCAATGTGCTGTACGTCCGGGCCGTCGACGGCGCCGGGAACGCGTCGGATCCGCGCAAGTACTTCTTCTACGTCACCCCGCGTGACGAGGCCGACAAGGCGGGCGACTTCACCGGCGACGGATTCCCCGACCTGATGGTCGTGGACGCCAACGGCAACCTGCGCCTGTACCCCAGCAAGGGCAACCCGGCCGACCTGACCAAGGGCACCGGCACGCTGGGCTACTCGATGTCCGGGGCCTACCGGGAGAACCCGGCCAAGGATCCCAACGGCGGTGACGACGACGTCCCGCTCTACATCGCCCCGCCCTCGGGCTACTGGAAGAACACGCAGATCACCCACCTCGGGGACGTCTACGGAGGCGACGGACTGCAGGACCTGGTCGCGATCAAGGACGGCAAGCTGTGGGTCTACCCCGGCGACGGCTACGGCGCGGTGAACATCGACAAGCGTCGGGAGATCCTGCTGCCCTCGAACGCACCGGCTCCGAACACCATCACCCAGATTGTCTCCGCCGGGGACGCCACGGGGGACGGCAAGCCCGACTTCTTCCTCACCGTCGGTGACGCGATCTGGGCCTTCGTCGGCTACAACGGCGCCACCGTGGACCAGGCCGTCCGGCTCTCCAGCTCGCCGTGGACGGAACGCGACATCGTCACCGTGCAGGACGTCACCGGCGACGGGGTGACCGACCTGGTCTACCGGACGGACGTCAGTGCCCGGCTCCTGCTGCGCACCGGCATCAAGGACCCGGCGACGGGCGGGGTGAAGCTCGACTCGCTGGCCGCGGCGGTGAACTCGGAAGGCGGCGTCGACACCGAGTACGGGGCGTCCGGCTGGAGCAGTTCCAGCATCCGGGTCTTCTACGGGACCCCGGACGCGAACGGCGACGCCATCCCGGACATCTGGACGCTCCGGGTCGACGGAACGGTGCGCTTCTACGCGGGCAGCAGGACCGCGCTCAGCGGCGCCGGCACCGTCGTCATCACTAACACCGACGGGGTGGGCTGGAAGACCAAGATGACCATGGGCTGACCCGTCGGCCGGCCCACGGCCTCCCCGGCCCTCTGACCCGTTTCCACACCGGTCAGAGGGCCACGATGTTCCCCGGGGCCATGCGCGGGGCGCGACGTGGGGGGCGGCGGCCGGTGAGGAGGATGATGCGGGCGGCGCGGTGGCGCTGGCCGGCGTAGGGCTCGAGGAGTTCGAGCATGGTCGCGTCGTCGCAGCGGTGGGCGCCGGTGAGGGCGTAGCCGACGGTGTGCGGCAGGTGGAGGTCGCCGACCGTGATCGCGTCGGGGTCGCCGTTGCTGCGCTGCAGGGTCTCGGCCGCGGTCCAGGGGCCGATACCGGGAACGGCCTGGAGGCGGGCGAGGGCGTCGGCGGGGGCGAGGGTGGTGGCCTGCTCCATGCGGGCGGCGGCGCGGGCGGCCCGGACCGCGGCGGCGGAGCGCTTGCCGTCGACGTTGGCGCGGTGCCACTCCCAGGAGGGGATCATGGCCCAGCCGCGGGCGTCGGGCATCACGCGCATGCGCAGTTCCTCGCCGGGGCCGGGGGCGGGCTCGCCGAAGCGCCACAGCAGGACCCGCCAAGAGCGGTAGGCCTCGTCGGAGGTGACCTTCTGCTCGAGGATCGCGGGGATGAGGGACTCCAGCACCAGGCCCGTACGGGTCAGCCGCAGCCCGGGGTTGCGCCGGTGGGCCTCGTGGACGACGCGGTGGCGGGCGGTGAAGGCCGCGGGGTCGTCGGCGTCGCCGAGCAGGCCGGGGAGGCGGTCCAGGAGCCAGTCGGCGCCGGGGCCCCACGCCTCGGCCTCGACCTCGCCGCCGGAGGGGCGGGCGATGCGCAGGGTGCCGGGGCCCTCGGGGGTGCGCGAGGCCCGGTAGACCGCGCGGTCGGCGCCGACGCGGAACGCAGGGTCGCCGGGGCCGCGGCGCAGGGGGCCGAGCGTGAGGCCGAGGTCCAGAGGGCCGCGGGGGGTCCAGCGGCGGGTGCGGCCGGGCGTGCGGGGGCCGGGGACGCGGCCGGTCGCGGCGCGGAGGAGTCGGCTCTGCTCGGGGTGCACCCTCCGAGGGTACGGCGTGGGCCCTGCGGCTTCCGGGTTTCCGGCCGGTGGGCGGGGTGCGCCCGCCGGCCGGGGTCCTGGGCGGTCACCGGCCTGCAGCCGGTCGCCTACTGGTCGGACGAGAAGCGGACCGCGCCATCCGGGATGACCGCGCCGCACCAGATGCGCACCCCGTGCCGCAGTTCGTTGTCGGCACCGATGTGCGCGGAGTCGCCGATGACGGAGCCGTGGACGACGGTGCGCTCGCCGATGACCGCCCCCGCGCCGATGAGGGAGTCGACGACGGTCGCTCCGGGGTGGACGACGGCGCCCGCCAGGACCAGGCTGCCCTCGACGACCGCCCCGGAGCCGATGACGGCGCCCGCGGACACGGCGGTGCCGCCGGTGAGCTTGGCGTCGTCGGCGACCCGGGCGCCCTCCAGGACGAGGCGTTCCCCGCAGCGGCCGGGGACGGCCGGGGAGGGCGCGTGGCCGAGGACGAGGTCGGCGGAGCCGCGGACGAAGGCGTGCGGGGTGCCGAGGTCGAGCCAGTAGGTGGAGTCGACCATGCCCTGCAGGTGGGCACCGTCGGCCAGCAGGCCGGGGAAGGTCTCGCGCTCGACGGAGACCGCGCGGCCGGTGGGGATGGAGTCGATGACGGAGCGCTGGAAGACGTAGGCACCGGCGTTGATCTGGTCGGTGACGATCTCCTCGGGCGTCTCCGGCTTCTCCAGGAACGCGGTGACGCGGCCGGTGGTGTCGGTCGGCACGAGCCCGAAGGCGCGCGGGTCCTCGACCCGGGTCAGGTGGAGGGAGACGTCGGCGCCTGAGTCGCGGTGGGTGGCGACCAGGCCGGCGATGTCGAGGCCGGTGAGGATGTCCCCGTTGAAGACGAGGACCGGGTCGCCGGGGGCGCAGTCTAGGCGGTCGGCGACGTTGCGGATGGCCCCGCCGGTGCCGAGCGGCTCGTCCTCGGTGACGTACTCCAGGCGCAGCCCGAGGGCGGACCCGTCGCCGAAGTGCGGCTCGAAG
This sequence comes from Streptomyces sp. PA03-1a, assembly GCF_033792805.1. Classification (NCBI taxonomy): domain Bacteria; kingdom Bacillati; phylum Actinomycetota; class Actinomycetes; order Kitasatosporales; family Streptomycetaceae; genus Streptomyces; species Streptomyces sp. PA03-1a. The sequence goes on along the minus strand of NZ_JARAVO010000371.1, from coordinate 2,830 downwards.
ACCTCGGCGAGGTAGGAGGTCGCCAGGACGATGTGCTCGACACCCGCCGCGCGCGCCCGGGCCAGTTGGTGGGTGAGGAACGGGACGCCGGCCGCGGGGACCATGGGCTTGGGCGTGTGCACCGTCAGGGGGCGCAGTCTGGTGCCCTTGCCGCCGACCAAGAGGATCGCTTCAGTCACCTGTGTTTGTCTCCGCTTCCTGGCGGGCCGAACGCATGAGCGGCCAATCCTATGCAGGGTGCGATCAGCGGCCCTGGAGCCCCGCCGCGGTGCGGCGGATGATGCCGAGATCGTCGTACAACTCCGTTCCTGGGCATTGCGTGGCGAATCCGTCCCGGTGGCCCGAGATGACGTTCATGCGGACCCGCGTACCCTTCGGGTACTTGTTGCTCCCTCCGGACACCAGGTATGTCATGCCCTCCGGATCACGGCCGTAAATTCCGAGTTTCCACGCGGCGAGCCGGGCGACGGCCGACAGGGCCTCACGGGTGGGCTGCTCCTCGGAGTAGTCGCCGAGCACGGCGATGCCCATGGTGTGCTCGTTGAAACCGAGGGTGTGCGCGCCGAAGACGGCCTTGGAGACGCCGCCGCTGCGGCCCTCGTAGATGTCTCCGCACTTGTCGACGAGGAAGTTGTAGCCGATGTCGCGCCAGCCGCTGCTCTTGACGTGGTAGCGGTAGATACCGCGGATGACCGAGGGGGAGTCGGAGCACTCGTAGTCGTTGCCGGTGGCGGTGTGGTGGACGAAGATCGCGCTGACGTCGTCGGTGAACTCCGACTCCTCGCTGCGCAGTTGCTCGTCGGCGCCCCAGCCGAACCGGGTGACGATGCGGGGGCGCGCGCCGGTGAAGCGATGCCCGGTGAGGGCCTCGGTCTGGGACCGGGTGAGCGCGGGGACGAAGGGGGACTCGACCGGGGTGCCCGAGGTGTCGCTCGGGTCCGCGGCGGTGTCGGTGGTGGTGCCGTCCTGCGGGCGGCGGCCGCCGAGCGGGTCGCCCCCCTCGCTGGGCCCGACGCCTTCGAGCGGGTCGCCGGCCTCGCTGGGGCCGACGCCGTCGAAGGGGTCGCCGCCGTTGTAGGGGCCGCCCGTGGTGCCACCGCCGTCCGGGCCACCGCCGTCCGGGCCACCGCCGTCCGGGCCACCGCCGTCCGGGCCGCCGACCCCCGGACCGGCGGGCCCGGGGTCCAGCGCGGCGTCGGGGTCGAGGTAGCTGCCGCCCAGGTCGTCGCCTGGGCCGTCGCCGGACCCGTCACCCGGTTCGTCCCCGGGGTCGACCATCTCCAGTCGCAGTCCCCTGGGCAGGCCGGGCCGCACTCCGCGCCTGCCGGTGGGGGCCTCGGGCACGACCCGCACCTCGACCCCGTCGGAACGGCCGACCCACAGCGGGGCGGTCGCGCCGCGCACCGGTGAGGCCGAGCCTTCGGGCGAGCCGGCGTCGGGGGCGTCGTCGTTGTGCGCCTCGACGGTGCGCCAGCCGGACCAGATGCCGGTGCCGGTGGCGCGGGTCCGGACCTGGACGGTGCCCCGCAGGTCGGTGCCGACGTCGTCCCAGGTGATGCCGATCAGGGAGAACGGTCGCACGGCACGGGCGGGCAGCCCCTGGGCGAGCGGGGTGCCGATGGCGCGGCCGGAGGTGGCGAGCGGGGCCAGCGGCAGAGTGTGGGTGTCGCCGGGGGGCGTGTCGGGGGCGGCCGCCCGCACCGGCGCGTGGATGGTGGCGGTGGCACCGGAGGGGAAGGCGAGCGGCAGGGCGAGGGCAGCCATGCACGCCGCGGAGATCGACGTCGCAAGAAGTGCACGCATGGGAAGAACAGTTACATAACGCCCCAGAACGCGCAGCCGGGATCTGACGGGCCGTCCTGTTCTGCCGGCCCATCAGAGGCACCCGGGACGGTCCCGCCTGACGTAGCCTGGGCCGCGTGACATCGACTGCCCGTACACCCGCCGACCTGCTGCGTTCCGCGCTCGCGGCGGACCCCGCCCGGCCCCTGGTCACCTTCTACGACGACGCCACCGGCGAACGCGTCGAACTGTCGGTGGCCACCTTCGGCAACTGGGTGGCCAAGACCGCCAACCTCATCCAGGACGAACTGGGCGCCCAGCCGGGTGACCGTGCGGCACTGCTGCTGCCGGCGCACTGGCAGACCGCGGTATGGGTGCTCGCCTGCTTCTCCACCGGCGTGGTCGTGGTGCCGGGCGGCGACCCGGGCGAGGCCGACCTCGTGGTCTCCGGCCCGGACGCCCTGGAGGAGGCCCGCGCCTGCTCCGGCGAGCGGGTCGCGCTGGCGCTGCGCCCGCTGGGCGGCCGCTTCCCGCAGCCGCCGGAGGGCTTCCTCGACTACGCGGTCGAGGTCCCCTCCCAGGGCGACCGCTTCGTCCCGTACGCGCCGGTGGACGCTGAGGCGCCCGCGCTGGAGCTGCCGGGCGGGGAGGAGCTCACCGGCGCGCAGGTGGTCGAACGGGCCCGCGCGTCCGCCGCGGCCCTGGGACTGACGGCCGGGGCGCGGCTGCTCTCGGGCCGGCCGTACGACGACTGGGACGGTCTGGCCGCCGGGCTGCTGGCACCGCTGGCGGCGGGCGCCTCCGTCGTGCTCTGCCGCAACCTGGACCGGCTTCCCCCCGCCGACCTGGACAAACGCCGGGAGAGCGAGCGGGTGACCCACACGGCCTGAGCTCACACCGGCCCACCGTCCCTGAAGCCCTCGGACGGAACTGAACAACTCCGCACAACCGAGGACGGGTTTGGACGGTCTCTATAGGTGACCTGATCATCAGCAGCACCTGTAAGGACGGGCCCGGACGTGACCACGCCAGCCGATTCGCCGGAAGC
>NZ_JARAVO010000370.1:0-6217 GCF_033792805.1 Streptomyces sp. PA03-1a | reverse complement strand
GACACCCCGCCCAGGGCGTGCACCGCGGTGTCCCCGGCACCGAAGGTGCGCACCAGGTCCTCGACCACCACCATCGCCTCGGAGGCCGCCCCGTCGCCCCCCGGGCCCTCACACCGTTCCAGCGCTATCTCAGTCATGGCGGGCAGCATAGCCAAAGCAGGAGAAATAGCAACAAATTCACTGGAGTCGGAGGCTGCCAGGAGTACCGGGCCTCGCGTCGCCCCGTCGGTCAAGCCGTGACCGGGGCGGGGCTGAGATGAACGGGTTCGTACTTCTGCGCCTGCGTGCGCACCGTCTCCTGATCGGCGCCGCGGTCCTGTCCGTGCTCCTCACCACCTGCGCCGTGACGGCCCTCGCGGCGTTCAGCGACGCTGTTGGCGAGGCAGGAATCCGGCGCGCGCTCCAGGAGCAGTCCGCCGCCCGGACGCTGATCGAGGTGACAGCCGACGTGGAGGGCGAGGACCGAACAGCCGTCGACCACGGCGTGCGCGCGACGGTCGCCGGTGCGTACGACGGCCTGCCGGTCGAGGCGAAGGCGGTCACCCGCTCGCGTGCCTACGGACTGCCGGAAGCGCTGCGGTCAGGTCCGGCGCGCGGCGACGACTCGGACCTGACGTTTCTCTCCACGTTGGACCGTGCCCAAGTGAGCATGGTGGACGGCGTCTTTCCCGGCAGGCCCACCCCCGGTGAGCCGCTTCCCGTCGCGCTGCCGGAGACAGCGGCGTCGGCGCTGAAGGTCCGCACCGGGCGGATCGTGACCCTCTCGGACCGGCTCCGTGACACCACACTCACGGTCCGGGTGACGGGGATCTTCCGGCCGGTCGATCCAACGGCGCCGTACTGGCGTATCGACCCTACGGGGGGACGCGGCATTCGGACGCTGTCGTTCACCACGTACGGGCCCATGCTCGTCGATCCGCAGGTGTTCGCATCCGGGGCCGTCCCCGCCGCCGAGATGGCCTGGCAGGCACACGCCGACTTCTCGGCGATCACGACGGCGCGCTTCGGCCGCGTGAGCGCCGGAGTCCGCGAGGCGACACGGCGTCTGGAACACATGTCGACCGATGGGTCGATCGCGGCGAGCAGCGAATTGCCGGGGCTGCTACAGGAGTTGCGCAGGACACTGCTGGTGACCAGGTCGACCTTGCTGATCAGCGCCTCGCAGCTGACGCTACTGGCCGCGTTCTCGTTGTTGCTGGTCGCCCGGATGCTCACGGCGGAACGTGCCGAGGAGGCCGCGCAACTGCGGGCTCGGGGTGGCTCACGCACCCGTATGGTCGGCCTGGCGGCCACCGAAAGCCTGCTGCTGGTCGTACCTGCCGCGGTGCTGGCCCCGTTCCTGAACCGCCCGGTCATGGGGCTGTTGTCCGGGTACGGCGCGCTGGGCCGGACGGGAGTACGGCTGGAGGCCCAGCCGGCGACCGCTTGGGGCATGGCGGCGCTGACAGCTTCGGTGTGCGGGTTGTCCCTTGTCGTGCCCGCGTTGAGAGCATCGAGTTCCTATGCGGCTGAGCAGGCGGCGCGGAGGCGGCAGCGTGCACTTCCGGGAGCCGTGCGGGCCGGCGCCGACGTGGGGCTTGCGGTCGTGGCGGGACTCGCGTACTGGCAGTTGTCGCGCAGAGGGGCGGCGACAGGGACGCTGACCACCGACACCACCGGCGAACTGGGACTCGACCCGGTGCTGGTCGTCGCCCCGGCGATCTGCCTGCTGGCAGGCGCGGTGCTCGCCCTGCGCCTTCTGCCGCTTGCAGTACGGCTCGGAGAACGGCGGGCGGCCAGGGCCCATGGCTTGTCGGCGTCGCTGGTGGGCTGGCAGCTGGCACGCCGCCCCGGCCGGGGGGCGTCCCCGGTCCTGCTGCTGGTCCTGGCCCTGTCGATCAGTATCTTCGCGATCGGCGAGAACAGCAGTTGGACCCGCTCGCAGAAGGACCAGGCCGACTTCGCCGTGGGTTCCGACATCCGTGTCACCGGTTCCACGACTCCGCCGCTAGGGCAAGGCGGCGTGTACGACCATCTGGCCGGCGTCGCGGCAGTGACACCGGCCTCCCGTACCCAGGTGGCCCTGCCCCGTGACAGGACGGCCACGGTACTCGCCATGGACACCACGGCGGCGGCCGGGATCATGCGGCTACGTGGGGATCTGGCGGAACGCCCCCTGGTGGAGACCCTGCGGACGCTGCGTCCCGAAGACGACAGCCGGGCGCGTGACGTCGGATTCGTGGTGCCGCCCGACACGGACCGTCTGCGATTCGCCGTCCGGCTGGAGTCGCGGGACTCCCACGGCCGGGCGAAGCCGACCAGGGTCGCCGATCGGCTCTGGGCGACCTTCACGGACCGCTACGGGGTGCTGTACACGTTCTATCTCGGCGAAGTGATCGCCGACGGCCGGGTGCACACCTTGGACGCGAATCTGGGCGCCGAGACGGGTCGGGCACGTGACGCAGGGTCGGCCGGACCTTTGCGGATCACCACCCTGAAAGCCGAATACGGCATGCCCAAGTCCGCGGCGCGTCACCGCCTGACGATCGGCACGGTGGACGCCGTCGACGTCGAGGGCGGAGTCAGGCATCTCACACCGCAGGCCGACACGACATGGACATCCCGGATTCGCCAGTTCCTGGACGTCACCAATATCAGGGGGAGCCACAAGGCCGGATTGCCCGGAGAGCCCCCACGGTCCGGCCGTGACACCCTCCTCGCCGTCGACTACGACACAGGTGCGAACTCCAAGACGTTCCTGTCCTACGCCGCATCGGTCACGGTGTCGGCGACCCCGCCGGCTCCCGAGTCGGTGCCGGCAGCCGCCACCGACGCCTTTTTGAGGGCCACCAATGCCCAGGTCGGCAGCAAAGTGCTCCTCGACATGGGGGGGACGAAACTCAGCGTCCGCATCTCGGCGGCCCTGCGCGCACTGCCCACCACGGCGGCTGGGTCTGCCGCCGACGACGGAGGCGCGGTGCTCCTCGACCTGCGCACCGCGAGCCGGGTCCTGACCGCCATGGACCTGCCTGGTCCGGAGCCGGACGAATGGTGGGTCGCCGTACGACCCGGCTCGTCTGCCCGGGTCGCAAGCGCACTTCGCGACCGCGGCGACATTTCTTCCGTCATCGTCCGCGCGGAGCAGCAGGCCGAGTTTCAGGACGACCCCCTCGGCGCAGGTCCGCTGTCCACATTGCCTGTGGCAGTGCTCGCCGCGGTCGTACTCGCCCTGGCCGGCTTCTGCGTGGCCGCCATCGGCGCGGTCAGAGAACGGCTGCAGGATCTCGCCAAACTCCATGCGCTGGGGGCTTCGCGTCGGTCGCTGATCCGCGTGGTGGCTGCCGAACAGGGGCTGCTGGTGCTCATCGCGGCGGGCAGTGGCGCGTTGCTCGGCAGCTTGCTCACCACAATGGTCGTTCCGCCGATCGTGCTGACGTCGCGGGCGGAGAGTCCGGTGCCCGGTGTCCTGGTCGAGCTTCCCTCCGGCCCCGTCAGCACGCTGTTGCTCCTGGTGACAGGCGTGTCCTTGCTGCTCGTCGTCTTGATGGCCGGGCGATTCGCCGACCCGGTTCGGGCACTCCGCGGCCGGGGGGAGCAATGACCCGCTGGTCACGACCACGCGACGAACATTCGGACGCCGACTGCGGAAGATCCCCAGGCCTTGGAGCTCACGATTACGTGTGAGGTACGTGCCCCGGCAACACCAGGGCGTTCCTCGCGGGCCTTCGATTCCCTATCCGGCAAGGCCGGTGCACCCTTTGAAGGAAACTGATGGCTAAGTCCCACGTTCCGCGCGGCGGCGACGTGTCCCTGATCCGCTCTCGGCTGCGGGCCGCTCCAGGTGCGGCTCTGGCCCTGGCCGTTTTGGTGTTGGGAACCGCCTTCGTGACGGCGATTCTGCCAGGCGCCGTCGCGGCGTACGAAAACGAGGCACTCCTGCAGAGGCTGTCCCAGGCGTCGGTGACCGGACGCAGTGTCAGCACGTCGTTCAACGCGGGCTGGGGAGAGGTGGGCCTCGTCAGCCCCGCTTCGCTGAAGGGCGACGAGGAAAGCATCCGGAGCATATTCCACCCTCCGTTGTCCACCGTCCTCACGACGAGGGACATGGTCAGCGGCGTGCGGTCCCTCACGCCCTTCGAGGCCGGCGACAGAGCACTGCCCCGGCCCACGGGAACCGTGGACCCGCAAAGCACCGTCGTCGCCCAACCCGACCTGACCACCCATGCCCGGCTGGTCGACGGTCGGCTCTACCGACGACTGGGCGATCCCCGCCGCGTCGAGGCAGTGGTCACGGACCGTACCGCCGGCACCATGGGACTACACGCTGGTTCAGAACTCCATCTGCTGGACTCACACGGCGCGGAGCTGACGGTCGGGATCACCGGGATCATCCACCCCGTTCGGCCGGAGGCGCCCTATTGGAACGCAGAAAAAGATCTGCGCGCGCCGAAGCTGAACAGCCGGGCCGGCCCACCCGGCGGCGGCCCCGAGCAGTACTGGCACTTCACGGTGCTCATCTCTCCCGAGGACGCGCAGGGGCTGACCGCTTTCGGCGACGGAGCCACCGTGTACTTCCACCACCCTGCGGACGCCGGCCTCGTGAAGGTCCGCGACGTTCCCGCGCTGCGCGACCAGCTCGACTCGCTCATTGCCGGGCCTGACGCAGCGGAGTTGCGCGACAGCCGACCGTACATGGGGGAGATCGCCGAAGACGGCCTGTCGGCGCTGCTGGGTTCCTTCGACGAGCAACGCACGGCGGCCGAACCCCTGGTCCTCGTCGCGATGGTGGGTGTGGCGGCGGTTGCCGGGATCGTCCTCCTGATGGCCGCGGCTCTGCTGGTCGATCGTCGGCGATCCGAGCTGTCGTTGCTGCGGGCCCGGGGCATCAGCCTGTGGGTACTTGCGGGCCGGCTGCTGGCCGAGAGCGCGCTGCCGGCGATTCCCAGTGCGGCGGCCGGTGTGCTGCTCGCGCTGACTGTCGTGCCGACGGAAAACCGTGGGTTGCCGGTGTTGCTGGGGGCGCTGGTCGGGGCCTTCGCCTCGCTCGCCCTACCGCTGCGTGCGGTGGCCATCTCCGTGCGTCCCATGCCCGCCCGGCGCGCCGACCTCACCCGGGTACGACCCGCACGGCGGCGAGTCGTGGCGGAACTGACCGTCACGGTGATCGTGATCGGTTCGGTGGTGGCGTTGCGGCAACGCGGAACGGCGGACGGTGCCGCGGACGTGCTGACTGCCGCGGCGCCCGTGCTGGTGGCAGTGGTCGCCGCGCTGGTGCTGCTGCGGCTGTACCCCTGGCCGTTGCGGCTGCTGGCGCCGCCCTTCGCGCGGCTCGACGGGGCGGTGCTGCACCTGGGCCTGGCGCGTGCCGGTCGAGCCCCGTCGATGTCCGCTCTGCCGCTCATGGCGCTGCTGGTGGCGCTCGCGGTCACCGCCTTCGGTGGGTCCGTCCTTGCCGGTGTCGAGGAAGGCCGCGACAGGGCCGCCCTGCGGGCGGTCGGCGCCGACGCGCGCGTCGAGACGTCGACCGGGCTGCCTGCCGGCTTGGAGTCACGAGTACGCGAGGTCCACGGCGTGCGGGATACGTCGGCGGTGCGGATCGAGAGGGACTTGTCGACTTCGTCCCGTGTGAGGTACAGCCTGGTCATCGCGGATCCCGCACAGTACGGACGCGTAGTGTCGAGCACCGGCACGGGCGCTCCGTTCCCGACGCTTGCCGGCCGCGGTCGGGAGCCGTTGCCGGCGGTGGTTTCGCCGGGGCTGGCCCGTGCTTTCAAGCAGGGCATGGGGAATGTGCGTTCTTCCGCGGGCCGGACCCCGATACGGGCCGTCGCCATCCGAGATGTCACTCCGGCCTTGGGCGGCGGCGAGTTCGTCGTCGTCTCCGCGCTCGACATGACACGGAAGCACGCCCGGGCGGCCCCGCAACTGTCGGCTCCTACGACCCTGCTCGTCACAGGATCGACCCTGCGGGGTCCGCAGTTGCGTGCCGTCGTGGCCAAGGCCGCACCCAAGGCGGCCGTCACGCTGCGGACCGAGCAACGCGCCTCCTACGGCACGACATCGGCCTTGCAGTCGGGCGCACGGCACGTCTACCTCGCCGCCGTTGCCGCGGGTGCGGGCTTCAGCGTGCTGGCGTTGCTGTTGTCGTTGCTGCACAACGCGCCGCAGCGCAAGGCGCTGCTGGCGCGGCTGCGGACGATGGGGATGACGGGTCGTCAGCGGCAGTGGCTGGCGGTGC
>NZ_JARAVO010000036.1:0-49699 GCF_033792805.1 Streptomyces sp. PA03-1a | reverse complement strand
TCACCGCCCGCAAGGGCTGACCCCGGCACACCACCGGCCGGCAGCACACACCCACCGGAGCCCCGTGACGCCCCCTGACGGCACCACGGGGCTCCGGCGCTTCCTGGCTCCCCCCGCGGGTCGTTGACGGTGCGACGGAGGGGGCGTTAGCTTCACTTCAACGATTTGTTGAAGACCGGGAGGGTGCCCGATGGCGCAGAACGAGACGGTCCGCACATCGCTCGGCGACGCGGTCCGGCAGGACGTCGACGCCTCGCTCGCCGCCGTGGACGCCGAACTCGCCCGCCGCTACCCCGGGGACCCGGGCACCCGGCAGCCCGTGCACACCGTCTACGTCCCCGCCGACGCCTTCGCCGCCGACACCGTGCGCAGCTGGGGCGACCGCGCCCTCGCCGCCCTGGACGAGCACGCCCCCGACGCGGTGCGGCTCGCCGGCGTGCTGGGCCTGTCGCCCGCCCTCGCCGCGCCCGTCCACGACCGCGTACGGGCCAAGCTGCGGCGCGAACCGGTCGAGGACCTGCGGATCGACTTCGAGGACGGCTACGGGACCCGGCCCGACGCCGAGGAGGACGCGGCGGCCGCCCGCGCCGCCCGGCTCGTGGCCGCAGCCGTCGCGGACGGGACCGCGCCCCCGTACGTCGGCATCCGCATGAAGTGCATGGAGGCCGCCGTGCGCGACCGCGGCATCCGCACCCTGGACATCTTCCTCACCGGCCTGATGGATTCCGGCGGGCTGCCGGGCGGCCTGGTGCTGACCCTGCCCAAGGTCACCTTCCCCCAGCAGGTCACGGCGATGGTGCGGCTCGCCGAGGAGTTCGAGACGGCACGCGGACTCCCGGCCGGACGTCTCGGGTTCGAGATCCAGATCGAGACCACGCAGTCCATCCTCGGGCCCGACGGCACGGCCACGGTCGCCCGGCTGATCGACGCCGCCGAAGGCCGCGTCTCGGGGCTGCACTACGGGACCTTCGACTACAGCGCCGCGTGCGGGGTCAGCGCGGCGTACCAGTCCATGGACCACCCGGTCGCGGACCACGCCAAAGCCGTCATGCAGGTGGCGGCCGCCGGCACGGGCGTACGGCTCTCCGACGGCTCCACCAATGTGCTGCCCGTCGGCCCGGGCCCCCAGGTCCACGAGGCCTGGCGGCTCCACTACGGCCTGGTCCGCCGTTCGCTGGCCCGCGCGTACTACCAGGGGTGGGACATGCACCCCGCGCATCTGCCGACACGGTACGCCGCGGTCTACGCCTTCTACCGCGAAGGCCTGGACGCGGCGGCGGCCCGGCTCGCGGCGTACGTCGCCAAGGCCGGCGGCGACGTCATGGACGAACCCGCCACCGCCCGCGCCCTGAGCGGCTACCTGCTGCGCGGACTCGACTGCGGCGCCGTGGACTTCGCGGAGGTCGCCACCGCCACCGGGCTGACCCGCGCCGACCTCGACGCCCTCGCGGGCCGCGGCGGCCCCGCCGTCTGAGGACCCTCCACGCGAAGACGGCCGGGCCGGCCCCAGCGGGGGCCGGCCCGGCCGTCCTGCAGAGGTGGACGATCAGACGAGGTCGAACCGGTCGAGGTCCATGACCTTCGCCCACGCCGCGACGAAGTCCTCGGTGAACTTCGCCTTCGCGTCGTCGCTCGCGTAGACCTCCGCGAGCGCGCGCAGCTCGGAGTTGGAGCCGAAGACGAGGTCGGCACGGGTGCCGGTCCACTTGACCTCGCCCGTGGCGTTGTCACGGCCCTCGAAGGTGGACTGGTCCTCGGAGGTCGCCTTCCACGACGTGCCCAGGTCGAGCAGGTTGACGAAGAAGTCGTTGGTCAGCGACCCGGGGGTCGCGGTGAAGACGCCGTGCGACGACTGCCCGTGGTTCGCGCCCAGGACGCGCAGACCGCCGACGAGGACCGTCAGCTCGGGGGCGCTGAGGGTCAGCAGGTTCGCCCGGTCGAGCAGCAGGTACTCGGCCGGCAGGCGGTTGCCCTTGCCGAGGTAGTTGCGGAACCCGTCGGCGGCCGGCTCGAGCGCCGCGAAGGACTCCACGTCCGTCTGGTCCTGGGCGGCGTCCACACGACCCGGCGTGAAGGGCACCTCGACGCGGTGACCGCCGTCCGCGGCGGCCTTCTCGACGGCGGCGGAACCGGCCAGCACGATCAGGTCGGCCAGCGAGATCCGCTTGTCGCCGGACTGCGCCGCGTTGAAGGACTCCTGGACGCCCTCCAGGGTGCGCAGCACCACGGCGAGCTCGTCGGGCTCGTTGACCTCCCAGCCGCGCTGCGGCTCCAGGCGCAGACGGGCGCCGTTGGCGCCACCGCGCTTGTCGCTGCCGCGGAAGGACGAGGCCGACGCCCACGCGGTGGACACCAGCTGCGACACGGTGAGGCCCGAGGCGAGGACCTGCTCCTTGAGGGCGGCGACGTCGGCGGCGTCGACGAGCCCGTGCGTCCGCGCGGGCAGCGGGTCCTGCCACAGCAGGGTCTCGGACGGGACCTCGGGACCGAGGTAGCGTACGACCGGGCCCATGTCGCGGTGGGTCAGCTTGAACCACGCGCGGGCGAAGGCGTCCGCGAACTCGTCCGGGTTCTCCAGGAAGCGACGCGAGATCTGCTCGTAGACCGGGTCGAACCGGAGCGAGAGGTCCGTGGTCAGCATCGTCGGGGCGTGGCTCTTGGAGGAGTCGTGCGCGTCGGGGATGGTGCCCGCGCCGGCACCGTCCTTGGCCACCCACTGGTTGGCGCCGGCGGGGCTGGTCGTCAGCTCCCACTCGTAGCGGAAGAGGTTCTCGAAGAAGCCCATGCCCCACTGGGTCGGGGTGCTGGTCCAGGTGACCTCGAGACCGCTGGTGATCGCGTCGGCGCCCTTGCCGGTGCCGTAGCTGTTCCGCCAGCCGAGGCCCTGCTCCTCCATCGAGGCGGCCTCGGGGTCGGGACCGACGTTGTCCGCGGGGCCCGCGCCGTGGGTCTTGCCGAAGGTGTGCCCGCCGGCGATGAGGGCGACGGTCTCCTCGTCGTTCATCGCCATCCGGCGGAAGGTCTCACGGATGTCGCGGGCCGCGGCGATCGGGTCCGGGTTGCCGTTGGGGCCCTCCGGGTTGACGTAGATCAGGCCCATCTGGACGGCGCCGAGCGGGCTCTCCAGCTGGCGGTCGCCGGTGTAGCGCTGGTCGCCGAGCCAGGTGGACTCGGGGCCCCAGTAGACGTCCTCCTCCGGCTCCCAGACGTCCTCGCGGCCGCCGGCGAAGCCGAAGGTCGCGAAGCCCATCGACTCCAGCGCGACGTTGCCGGTGAGGATCATGAGGTCGGCCCACGAGATGCTCTGGCCGTACTTCTTCTTCACCGGCCACAGCAGGCGGCGGGCCTTGTCGAGGTTGCCGTTGTCCGGCCAGCTGTTGAGCGGGGCGAAGCGCTGCTGGCCGGCGCCGGCGCCGCCGCGGCCGTCGCTGATGCGGTAGGTGCCCGCGCTGTGCCAGGCCATGCGGATCATGAACGGGCCGTAGTGGCCGAAGTCCGCGGGCCACCAGTCCTGAGAGGTCGTCAGGACCTCGAGGACGTCCTGCTTCACGGCAGCGAGGTCGAGGGCCTTGAACGCCTCGGCGTAGTCGAAGTCCTCACCGAGCGGGTTGGCCACCGCGGGGTTCTTGGCGAGGATCTTCAGGTTCAGCCGTTCCGGCCACCACTGCCGGTTTCCGCCGCCCTGGGTCGGGTGCGGGGCGCGCCCGTGCGCGACGGGGCAGCCGTTCACACCCTCCGTCTTGGCGTCTGTGACGATTGCTTCGTGGTTCTCAGACATGGGAATCCTTCCGGACCTGGCGGATCACGGTGCTCAGGACTGCGGGCCGTCGGACGCGTTCGGGCGGGGGCCGTCGCGGTGAGCGCACGGGGGCCTCACCGGCGGCATGACAGGGAGAGCGGGTCCCGGACCGGCTGCGGCAGTGCGACGCGGGCGCCCGTAACTCCCAGGCGGCACCGCGCGGCTGCTCGGCGGTGGTCCCGTCACGTCTCTCTCTTCTGCCGTACTGGAGTCTTCCTGTCCCTTGGCTGGCGCCGGAACCGATCCTACGATGGACGCAGTCCAAGTCAAGAAGAGCGTCAATTCCCTAGGCGATCAGAACCCGGACGCGTCCACGGGGTGAATTCCGGACGTCCACCGAGCGGAACGGGTGAGCACACATGAGCGACCTGCTGGAGCGACTGCGCGGGCGCGGCTGGCGCATGACGTCCCAGCGGCGTGTCGTCGCGGAGGTCCTCGACGGCGACCACGTGCACCTCACGGCCGACGAGGTGCACGCCCGCGCGGCGCGGCTGCTGCCCGAGATCTCCCGGGCGACCGTCTACAACACCCTGGGCGAGCTGGTCTCCCTCGGTGAGGTCATAGAGGTCTCCACCGACGGCCGGGCCAAACGCTACGACCCCAACGCGCACCGTCCGCACCAGCACCTGGTGTGCTCCAGGTGCGGCACCGTCCGCGACGTCCACCCCACCGGCGACCCGCTGGCCGACCTCCCGGCCGACGAGCGCTTCGGTTTCACGGTCTCCGCGGCCGAGGTCACCTACCGCGGCCTGTGCCCGTCCTGCGCCTGAGCGTGCCACCTGCGGGAGCGGCGGCTACCGGTCCGTGGCAGGGGCGAGCCCGAGGCCGCGCAGCCACAGCATCTGCTCGTACGGCTGGGAGCCGCGTCCGCCGCCGTGGTCGCCGAACCGCCACACCGTGATGTCCTTGGGCCCCGCGTAGCGGTTGTAGGCGGCGAACACCGTCGACGGCGGGCAGACGGGGTCCATCAGGCCCACGCTGAACAACGCCGGCGCGGTGGCGCGCGGGGCGAAGTGGACACCGTCGAAGTAGTCGAGGGTGCCGAAGAGCCGTTCGGGGTCGATGCGCCGGTGGACGCCGAGGTACTGGGCGAGCTCCGGGTACGGCCCCTCGGTGGCGGTCTCCGCGCTCCGCCGGAAGTGGCAGAGGAACGGCACGTCGACCAGGGCCGCCGCGACCGCGTCCGGGGCCAGTCCGGCCACCGCCAGGGCGAGCCCGCCGCCCTGGCTGCCGCCGGAGACGACGACCCGGCCCGCGTCGACGGCCGGGTGCGCGCGCAGGGCGTCCACGGCGCGTACGCAGTCCGTCATCAGGCGGCGGTAGTAGTAGTGCTCCGGGCCCTCCACGCCGCGGGTCATGAACCCGCCGACGTACTGCGGGCCCGGGGCGGGGTCGGGGTCCGGCGTGTCGTGGCCCTGGCCGCGGGAGTCGACGACCAGATGGGCGTAGCCCGCGGCGCTCCACAGCAGGTTCTCGTGGTGCAGCCCGCGCCCGCCGCCGTAGCCGATGTACGTGACGACCCCCGGCAGCGGCCCGGCCGCCCCGCGGGGCAGCAGCAGCCAGGCCGCGACCGGCTGGCCTCCCCAGCCCGGGAAGCGCACGTCGAACACCTCGACCGTGGCCAGCGGCGAGTCGACCGCGCGGTACTCGGCCGGGGCGGTGCCCGCCTCGCGGGCGGCGGTCAGGGTCTTGGCCCAGAAGGCGTCGAAGTCCCCGGGCTCGGCGATCTCCGGGGCGTAGCGGCGCAGTTCGTCCAGCGGCAGGTCGGTGAGCGGCAGGCCGGTATCGAATCGTTTCACGGGGTGGGGTGTCAACGGCCGGCCGGTGCGTGCCGGTTGTCCGTCCGTCGTGGGATGGTGTCGTGGTGGAGGAGATCGGCTGGGAACCGGCGCCCCGCTCGCCGGTGACGCGAGCGCTGCTCAGGGTGGGCGCCGTCACCGTGCTCGCCGCGTTCGCGGCAGGGCCGGGAAGTGCCGTGCCCGTGACGGCGGTTCCCCTGAGCCGCGCCGCGGTGGAGGCGGAACTCGACGCGGCGGCGGACCAGTCCGGCGTACACAGGTCGCAGAACACCGTGATGGGCTTGACCGTGACCACCGACAAGGAGTCCGACCGGCCCAGCGAGCAGTGCATGCTCGCCTGGGCGGCCGCCGAGGGGGCGGGCCAGCGGGAGTACGCCGCCGTGACGGCGGTCCTGCGCGAGCACGGGTGGACGGAACTGCGCCGGGAGAACAGCCCCGGCGGCGGTACGTACGTCAACCTCGGAAAGGGTGGCTGGACGGTGACGGTCGCGTACGACGGCGGGCCGGGGTCCTTCACCTCGCTGACCTTCACCGCCATGGCACATGCCTGCTGACGGTCCGGGCACGGCGCGCCCGCGCCACGCGCTCGGCCACGGTGCCCCGGCGACGGACACCGACCCGCTCGTGCCGGTACTCGCCGGAATCGTCGTGGACGTCGTCCACTTCCTCGACACCTACGCCGACGGCGAGGTCGCCGCCGATGTCGCCGTGCGGACGGCGGAGCACGCCGGGTGGGTGCTCCACAACCTGCCACCCCGTCAGCGCGCCCGGTTCCTGCGGGTGCTCGACGACCTGGCGGCGGCCGAGCCGGACCCGGCGCGGCGCCGCGCCCTGGAGTCCTTCGGCTTCACCTGCGGGCTGGTCGAGGAGGAGCCGTCCTGAACCGTCCGCCGCGCCGTCACGGCACGGGCGGGAGCTCGCCCGAACCGCGCGGGATCAGGCGGCAGGCGAGCTCGACCCGCTTGGGGGGGCCCGCCGAGCCGTCGAGCCGCTGGAAGAGCAGGCCGGCCGCGGTCCGGCCGAGCTGTCCGGGCTCCTGGGCGACGACGGTGACCGCCGGGCGCAGCAGGTCGGCGAGCTCGAAGTCGTCGAAGCCCACGAGGGCGACCACGCTGGGCCGGTCGGCGAGGACCCGGACCGCGGTCACGGTGATCCGGTTGTTGCCGGCGAACAGGGCGGTGACCGGCTCCGGGCCGCTCAGCATGGACTCCACGGCGGCGCGGACGCGGTCGGGGGCGGTGGGCCCGCAGGAGACCCAGCCCTCGTGCACGGGGAGCCCGGCGGCGGCCATCGCCTCGCGGTAGCCCCGCAGACGCTCGGCCGCGGTGTGGATGCGGGGGAGGTCGCCGATGAAGCCGATGCGCCGGTGCCCGTGGGCGATGAGGTGGGCGACGCCCTCGCGGGTGCCTCCTGCGTTGTCGCTGAGGACCACGTCCGCGTCGATGCCGCCCGCGGGGCGGTCCACGAACACGGTGGCCACGCCGGCCGCGATCTCCGGTTCGAGGTAGCGGTGGTCCTCGCTGGCGGGCACGATGACCAGCCCGTCGACACGCCGGGCGCAGAAGGCGAGCACCAGTTCCTGCTCGCGGTCCGCGTCCTCGGCACTCGATCCGGTGAACAGCAGCGTCGAGTGCGCCCGTGCCAGGTCCTCGACGGCCCGGCTGAGCGGGGAGTAGAAGGGGTCGGCGAGGTCCTCGAGGACCAGCCCGATGCTGGCCGTACGGCCCTTGCGGAGCAGCCGCGCGCTGTCGTTGCGGCGGAATCCGAGGGCGTCGATGGCCGCCTGGACACGCGAGATCGTGTCCTCGGTGACGCCTGGTTCCTCGTTGACGACACGCGATACCGTCTTCAGGCCGACACCGGCCCGGGCCGCGACATCCTTCATGGTGGGACGGGCGGTACGCGGAATATCGGTCACGGCGTGATCCTATGGGCTGGACAACGTTGTCAACAAAGGGCGACACTACGCCCATGCCGTTCGAGAGCTCTGCCGAGTCCATCGTCCCGCCGTCGGGTGCCGCCGGTGCGGGCCCGCTGATCGCCGCCGTGGACATCGGCGGCACCAAGATCGCGGGTGCCCTGGTGGACGCCCGCGGCGAGTTGCTCGTACGCGTGCAGCGCCCGACGCCCGCGGACCGGGACGCGGCGACGGTGATGGGATCGCTCGCGGAGGTCCTGGCCGGGCTGCGGGAGTCCGCGGGCTGGCCGCGGGTCGTCGCGGTGGGCATCGGCAGCGCCGGGCCGATCGACGCCTCCCGCGGCACGGTGAGCCCGGTCAACATCGCCGGCTGGCGGGACTTCCCCGTGGTCGCCCAGGTGGGCGAACGCGTCGGCGGGCTGCCCGTCGTCCTCACCGGCGACGGCATCGCGATCACCGCGGCGGAGCACTGGCAGGGCGCCGCCCGCGGGCACGACAACGCGCTGTGCATGGTGGTGTCGACCGGCGTCGGCGGCGGTCTCGTCCTCGGCGGCAAGCTCCACCCCGGCCCGACGGGCAACGCCGGGCACATCGGCCACATCAGCGTCGACCTCGACGGGGACGTGTGCCCCTGCGGCAGCCGAGGCTGTGTCGAGCGCCTGGCCAGCGGGCCCAACATCGTGCGGCGCGCCCTGGAGTCCGGCTGGCGTCCGGCCCACGGCGAGGAGTCGGACGCCGCCGCCGTCGCCCGGGCCGCCCGTGAGGGCGACGCCCTCGCCCTCGCCTCGTACGACCGTGCGGCGCAGGCGCTGGCCGCGGGCATCGCCGCGACGGCCACCCTGGTGGAGATCGACGTCGCGGTGATCGGCGGCGGTGTCGCGGGCGCCGGCCCGCTGCTCTTCGAGCCCCTCCGCGCGCACATGCGCCGGTACGCCACGTTGTCGTTCGCCTCCGGGGTGAAGGTCGTTCCCGCCGTGCTCGGCACGGACGCGGGCCTGGTCGGCGCGGCCGCCGCCGCGGCGCAGGCGCTGCGGCTGGAGGCCTTCGCGACCGGGGCCTAGTCCGGCTCGTCGCAGTCCCTCCCCTGGCCTACGGCCGGGGGCGAGGTCCGGTGTGCCTCGCGGAGGAGGAGATTCACCCGTTCGCGCGGGAGCGCACACTCGTGCCCCCGCGTCGTCGCGCGCTGCCCTCGTGGACGTCGCGACGCGCACGTCACGGCCCGGTGGGCGAGGTCGGTCGCGCCTGCTTCTCGGGCTTGTCGACCTCGGGCCCGAGCGTGAAGCCCAGGCGGAGCAGGCGCGCCATGGCCGCGTCGCTGCGGGCGTCCGCCCACCGGGTCGGCAGAGGTGTCGTCGTCCGGAACAGCGCGACGATCCGGTCGTTGCGGTGGACGAGGCAGGCGTGGTGCGTGCCGACGCCGTCCAGGAACACGTGGATCTCCACGATCGGCCGAGGCGTGCGGCCGAGCTCGTGGTGGTCGCGGGAGGCGACGACGAGGCCGTCGCGGGCCGGGACCACCATGCTGCTGCGGAGGCAGTTCATCGCCCGACTGACCCCGGGGTCCAAGGAGGGCTGACCACCGGGTTCGCGGGTGCCGAAGCCGCCGGTATGCGCCGATGGCCGGGCCTGCGCGTTTGCCGACGCCGATGATCCGGGCAATTCGTAGGGGGCTACCGGGCTACGGAAGAGGGGGCACCGTGATCGTCTGGCTCAACGGCACGTTCGGCGCGGGGAAGACCACTGCGGCACGCGAACTGCTCGAACTGCTGCCGGGCAGCGTGCTCTACGATCCGGAACTCGTCGGCAGCGGACTGCGGCTGATGCTCCCGGAGAAGCGGCTGGGCGAGGTCTCCGACTACCAGGAGCTGCCCGCGTGGCGGAAGCTGGTCGTGGACACCGCCGCCGCGCTGCTCGCCGAGGTGGGCGGGGGACCGCTGGTGGTGCCGATGACCCTGCTGAGGCAGGAGTACCGGGACGAGATCTTCGGCGGGCTCGCGGCCCGCCGGATCACTGTGCGGCATGTGCTGCTGCACGCTGAGGAAACGGTTCTGCGGGAGCGGATCGACCAGCGCGCCGACATCCCGGGCGACGCCGAGGCCAGCGCGGGGGTCCGCGCCTGGTGTCTGGACCACCTGCCCGCCTACCAGGAGGCACTGCCCTGGCTCACGGCGGACGCCCACGTCGTCGACACCGCGGGGCTCACCTCCCGCGCGACGGCCGAGCGGATCGCCGAGGCGATACGGGAGGGCGCGGGCTCCTGCGACATCGTGCAGACCCCGGAGCCCACCGCCGAGACCCTCGCGGCGGGCGTGCTGCTCTTCGACGAGGACGACCGGGTGCTGCTGGTCGACCCGACCTACAAGCCCGGCTGGGAATTCCCCGGCGGGGTCGTCGAGCCCGGTGAGCCGCCCGCCCGGGCCGGCATGCGGGAGGTCGCCGAGGAACTCGGACTGCGGCTCCCGGCGGTGCCCCGGCTGCTGGTCGTCGACTGGGAACCGCCGCTGCCGCCCGGATACGGCGGTCTGCGGCTGCTCTTCGACGGCGGGCGGCTGCCCGCCGCCGACGCCGAGCGCCTCCTGCTGCCCGGCGCCGAGCTGCGGGGCTGGCGCTTCGCCACGGAGGACGAGGCCGCCTCCATGCTGCCGCCGGTCCGGCACACCCGGCTGCGCTGGGCGCTGCGGGCGCGGGAGCGGGCCACCGTGCTCAACCTGGAGGCGGGCGTGCCGGTGGGCGGCTGAGAGGCGGCGGGCGCGTCCCGGCCGCCCACCGGGGCTCAGACGGCCTTGGCGGCGTACTTCTGGAGGAAGAGCGCCTCGGTGAGCGAGAGCTTCTCCAGTTCCTCGGGGGAGACGCTCTCGTTCGCCGCGTGGATCTGCGCCTCCGGCTCGCTCAGGCCGATCAGCAGGATCTCCGACTCGGGGTAGAGCGTCGCCAGGGTGTTGCAGAGCGGGATCGAGCCGCCCATACCGGCGATCTCCATCTGCGTGCCGTACGCGGTGCGCATCGCCTCCGCCATGGAGGCGTACGCCGGGCTGGAGGTGTCCGCGCGGAACGGCTGGCCGCTGCCGACCTGGGTGACCTCCACGCGGGCCCCCCAGGGGGCGGCCGCCTCCAGGTGGGCGATCAGCAGCTTGGCCGCCTGCTGGGCGTCCACGCCCGGCGGGACCCGGAGGCTGACCTTGGCACCCGCGGTGGCCTGCACGGACGGCGTGGCGCCGACCACGGGAGGGGCGTCGATGCCGATGACGGTGACGGACGGACGTGCCCAGAGGCGGTCGGCGACCGTGCCGGTGCCCATCAGCTCGACGCCGTCGAGCACCTTGGCGTCGGCGCGGAAGTCGCCCTCGTCGTACTGCAGCCCGTCCCAGGCGGCGTCGGCGGTGAGGCCCGCCACGGTGGAGGCACCGGAGTCGTCGTGGAGCGTGTGCAGGATGCGGACCAGGGCGGCCAGTGCGTCCGGTGCGGCACCGCCGAACTGGCCGGAGTGCAGGTTGCCCTCCAGGGTGGTCACCTTGACGTCGACCAGCGCCATGCCGCGCAGGGTCGCCGTGACGGTCGGCAGGCCGACGCGGAAGTTGCCGGAGTCGCCGATGACGATCGCGTCCGCGGCGAGCAGTTCGGGGTGCTCCTCCGCGTAGCGCTCCAGACCGCCGGTGCCCTGCTCCTCCGAGCCCTCGGCGATGATCTTCACGCCGACCGGGACCCCGCCGTTCTCGCGCAGCGCGCGCAGGGCGGTGAGGTGCATGATCAGGCCGCCCTTGCAGTCGGCCGCGCCGCGCCCGTACCAGCGGCCGTCGCGCTCGGTGAGCTCGAACGGCGGCGACAGCCAGCCGGCCTCGTCCAGCGGCGGCTGCACGTCGTAGTGCGCGTACAGCAGCACCGTGGGCGCGCCCTCCGGCCCGGGCAGGTAGCCGTAGACCGACTGCGTGCCGTCCGGGGTGTCCAGCAGGGCGACGTCCTCGAAGCCCTCCGCACGCAGCGCGTCGGCGATCCAGGAGGCGGCTCGCTCGCACTCGCTCTTGGGGAACTGCCGCGGATCCGCCACCGAGCGGTACGACACCAGCTCGGCCAGCTCGGTCCTGGCCCGCGGCATCAGTGCGGCGACGGTTGCGGCGAGTGGTGCGGCGGACATGGGCGCTCCTGATGGGTGGGACAGGGTCGAACGCGATGTTCGTGGACCGGTGGTCGTGATCGATGGTGCCACAGGCGGCCTCGCTCACCCCGCGGATTAGTATGCGGCTGAGCAGGGGCGACGGCAGTCGGCAGGTCGAACGGGAGCGGAAGCACACGTGAGCAGCGAGTACCAGGCGCAGGACGGCGGTTCGGCGGAGGACGTCGACGGTACGCCGGTGTGGGACGTCGTCGTGGTGGGTGCCGGACCGGCCGGGGCCTCGGCGGCCTACGCCGCGGCAAGTGCGGGACGCCGTGTGCTCCTGCTGGAGAAGGCCGAACTCCCGCGTTACAAGACCTGCGGCGGCGGCATCATCGGGCCCTCCCGCGACGCGCTGCCGCCGGGCTTCGAGCTCCCGTTGCGCGACCGGGTGCACGCGGTGACCTTCAGCCTCAACGGCCGGCTCAGCCGGACCCGCCGGTCGCGGCAGATGCTCTTCGGGCTGATCAACCGGCCCGAGTTCGACGCCCAGCTGGTGGACGCGGCCGTCGACGCGGGCGCGCGGCTGCGGACCGGGGCCCAGGTCTCCCGGGTCGAACAGCACGGCACCTCCGTCCCGGACCGGCGGACCGTCGCGGTGGTGCTCAACGACGGCGAGACGATCCTCGCCCGCGCGGTGGTCGGCGCCGACGGCTCGGCGAGCCGGATAGGCGCCCACGTCGGCGTCAAGATGGCCCAGGTCGACCTGGGGCTCGAGGCCGAGATCCCGGTGCCCGCGGAGGTCGCCGAGGACTGGGCGGGCCGGGTGCTCATCGACTGGGGCCCGTTGCCCGGCAGTTACGGGTGGGTCTTCCCCAAGGGCGAGACCCTGACCGTCGGCGTCATCTCGGCGCGCGGCGAGGGGGCGGCCACCAAGCGCTACCTGGAGGACTTCATCGGCCGGCTGGGGCTGGCCGGTTTCGAGCCGAGCATCTCCTCCGGCCACCTCACCCGCTGCCGCGCCGACGACTCCCCGCTCTCCCGCGGCCGCGTGCTGGTCTGCGGTGACGCGGCGGGCCTGCTGGAGCCGTGGACCCGCGAGGGCATCTCCTTCGCGCTGCGCTCCGGCCGCCTGGCGGGGGAGTGGGCGGTGCGGATCGCCGAGGCGAGCGACGCGGTGGACGCGCGTCGCCAGGCCCTGAACTACGCGTTCGCCGTCAAGGCCGGCCTCGGGGTCGAGATGGGCGTCGGCCGCCGGATGCTGGGCGTCTTCGAGAAGCGTCCGGGTCTGCTGCACGCGGCTCTCACAACCCTCCCCCCGGCGTGGAACGCCTTCGCTAAGATCACCCGCGGTTCCAGCTCGCTCGCCGAGCTGGTCCGTACGCATCCGCTGGCCCGTCGCGCGCTGGAGTCGTTCGACCGTCGTTGACCTCCTGATGGCACCCTCCTGGGCGTCATAAAGGCGGAGTTGAGGGGCAGAGACGTTATGGGAGGTGTCCTCGTCATGCCCTTGAGGAACGTAGACGGAAGACTGCCGTGGTGGGTGCGTACACTCACCGGGCTCGTCGTGCTCGGCGGACTTCTGTTCCTGGTCGCGCGCGCGGACCTGATACCGGGTCTGCCCAATCCCTTCGCCGAGGAGACCAAGGACCGCAGTGGTCCCGTGGTGCTCAAGGCGATCCAGGACATGAGCCGCTTCGAAGGAGCAAGTGGCCAGTTCCAGGTCGTGGTCGACCTGGAGAAGGACGCCAAGTTCCTTCCCGACGCCGTGCGCGGCAGGCGCACGCTCTACGTGGGGTCCGGCAGTGTCGACGCCTACGTGGACCTCGGTGACGTGGGCCCGAAGGGCGTGACCGTCTCCGAGGACCGGACCTCCGCCGTCATCACCCTGCCCCACGCCCAACTCGAGCGGGCCTCGCTCGACCCCGACCGTTCCTACGTGGTGGCCCAGGAGCGCGGTTTCTTCGACCGGCTCGGCGACTTCTTCTCCTCCCACCCGGGGGACGAACAGCAGGTCCAGCAACTCGCCGCGAAGAAGATCCAGCAGGCGGCCAAGTCCACCGAACTGGCGAAGCGGGCGGAGACCAACACCCGGGCCATGCTGGAACAGCTGCTGACCTCGCTGGGGTTCGAGAAGGTGGAGGTCCGCTTCAGCTGACGGGCCGGAGCTCGGTGATGCGGAAGACCGGGTGCTTGTGGGCTATGGCGCGCAGTTCCTCGTCGGTGGAGTCCGCCCCCACGCCGCCGAAGAACACGCCCACCTCGGCCTTCCAGCGCCTGAGGTAGGCACGCAGCACCTCGGGCTTGACGTCGTCGCCGACTTCGGTCGCGCTGAACTCCTCGACCTTCTTGCCCAGCAGCAGCTGACCGCCGCCGGCGGCGCGCATGTTGTGCGTCCACTGGACGTGCCCGCGCGGCGCCACGAGGTAGCGCTCCCCGTTCACCACCAGCAGGTTGACCGGGGTGCGCCGCCACTCCCCGCTCTTGCGGCCGCGGACGGCCAGCACGCGGGAGCCCCACACGCTCAGACCGCGGCGGGTCAGCCAGGCCACGGCGCGGTTGAAGACGTTGACCGTGAACCAGCCGGGCTTGATGACGTGCTCGGACATGAGGACTCCTCCGTGACGCGCGGGCCGTGGACCGAGGGCGGTCCGTGAGCGGTGCTCTCGCTTGAGAACAGTGTGCACGTCCTGCCGCTCCACGGCAAGAGCACTGCTCTCGTTCTTGGTCGCCGCTCCATTCGTGCGTACACTGATCGCATGAGCGTCATCCGGACGGCCAGGGAACGGGCCCGCGACGAAGTGACCGCGGCCATCAAGGAAGAGGCGCGCCGGCAGCTCGCCGACGAAGGCGCCTCGAGGCTCTCGCTCCGCGCCGTCGCGCGGGAGCTGGGCATGGTCTCCTCCGCGCTCTACCGCTACTTCCCGAGCCGGGACGAGTTGCTCACCGCCCTCATCATCGACGCCTACGACGCGGTGGGCGCCGCCGCCGAGGAAGCCCTGGCCCGCGCAGGCGGCGACCCTGTGGAGCGCTGGAGCGAGGTCTGCCGGGCCGTACGCCGCTGGGCCCTCGGGCATCCGCACGAGTACGCCCTCATCTACGGCTCCCCCGTGCCCGGCTACTCCGCGCCGCTCGACACGATCGGACCCGCGTCCCGGGTCGGGCTGGCACTGATCGCCGTGGCCGAGCAGGCCCACACCGCCGGGGCGCTCGCCGCCGCCCCGGCCGACGCCCCGTTGTCGGAGGCCGCCCACGCCGACGCCTGGCGGCTCAGCAAGGACCTCGACCGCGACCTGCCGGCACGGGCGATCCCCTCCCTCGTGGCCGCCTGGGCGCAGTTGTTCGGCCTCGTCAGCTTCGAGGTGTTCGGTCAGTTCAACAACGTGGTCGAGGCGCGGGACGACTTCTTCGACCACGCCGTCGCGGGCCTCGCGCACCAGGCGGGGCTCCGCCGTGAGCGCGTACTCCACGGGGAGTAGACGCGATCACCCCGCCGACCGGACGCCGACCCGCCGCCCCCCGGTCTAGCGTGGCCGCATGACCGACGACGTGACACGGGGCGGCGGCCCGCCCTGGGGGCCCTGGTGGCGCCACACCGGGCCCGGCCACTCCCACGGCGGCGAGCGCCTGCGCCGCCCGTGGGTCTCGTCGCTGGTCATCGCCGTCGTCCAGGTGGTCGGCACCACGGCCGCCGCGCACAACGCGCCCGACCGGGTCACCCTCGGCCACTTCGGGTACACGCTCCTGCTCGCGGGGCCGGTGCTGCTCCTGTGGCGCAACCGCGCGCCCGTCGCGGTCGCCGCCGCCGTCTCGGCCGTCACGCTCGCGTACGTCGCCGCCGGTTACCCGTACGGTCCGGTCTTCCTGAGCATCGTCGCCGCGTACTTCACGGCCGTCGCCGCCGGTCGCCGCAGAGCCGTCCTGATCATCGCGGCCGCCCTGTACACGGCCTACCTGCTCATCACCGTGTGGCTGTACCGCTGGCTGCCGCCCGCCGGGGACGAGGCCGCCTCGTGGGCCCAGGTGTCGGGGGCCGCCGCCTGGCTGCTGGCGATCCTCGCCGTCGCCGAGCTGTGGCGGCTGCGCAGGGAACAGTTCGTCCGCGACCGGCGGGAGCGGGCCGAGGCCGAGCGGCGCCGCGCCGACGAGGAGCGGCTGCGCATCGCCCGCGAGCTGCACGACGTGCTCGCGCACAGCATCTCGGTCATCAACGTGCAGGCGGGGGTCGCGCTCGCCCTCATGGACGAACGCCCCGAGCAGGCCCGGCAGGCACTGACCACCATCAAGGCGGCCAGCAAGGAGGCGCTCGGCGAGGTCCGCCAGGTGCTCGGCACCCTGCGCAGCCCCGGGGAGGCACCCCGCTCGCCCGCACCGGGCCTGGACCGGTTGCCCGAACTGCTCGAACAGGCCGCGGGCGCGGGCCTGGCCGTCGACATCACCCGCGACGGCCGCACCGGCGCCCTGCCACCCGGCGTCGACCTGGCGGCGTTCCGCATCGTCCAGGAGGCGCTGACGAACGTCATCCGCCACTCCGGCTCCCGTACCGCCCGCGTCCACGTCACCCGCCGCCGGGACGCCGTCGAGCTGCGGGTCGACGACGACGGCCCCGCCACCACGACCGCCGACCACGCCCCCGACTCCGGTGGCGGCAACGGCCTGCTCGGCATGCGCGAGCGGGCGGCGGCGCTCGGTGGCACGGTCGAGGCCGGACCCCGTGCCGACGGCGGGTTCCGCGTCCTGGCCCGTCTGCCGCTCGCCGCCGGCGCCGCGGCGGCGCCCGCCCCCGACAAGGAGAACCCATGACCCGGGTCCTGCTCGCCGACGACCAGCTCCTGGTGCGCGCCGGCTTCGCCGCCCTGCTGGACGCCCAGCCAGACATCGAGGTCGTGGGGGAGGCCTCCGACGGCGCCCAGGCGCTGCGCCTGGTCCGCGAACTCACCCCGGACGCGGTGCTGATGGACATCCGCATGCCCGTCATGGACGGACTGGAGGCCACCCGCCTGATCACCGAGGACGCGGCGCTGACCGGGGTCAGGGTCGTCATCCTCACCACGTTCGAGCTCGACGAGTACGTCTTCGAGGCCATCCGGGCGGGCGCCTCGGGCTTCCTGGTCAAGGACACCGAGCCGGAGGAACTGGTGCGTGCCGTACGGGCGGTGGTGGACGGCGACGCGCTGCTGTCGCCCGGCGTGACCCGACGGCTCATCGCCGAGTTCGCCGCCCGGTCGAAGGAGCCCTCGGCCGCGGCGGAACTCGACCGGCTCACCGAGCGGGAGCGCGAGGTGATGGCCCTGGTCGGGATCGGTCTGTCCAACGAGGAGATCGCGCGCCGCCTGGTGGTGAGCCCGCTCACCGCCAAGACGCACGTCAGCCGCACGATGGTGAAGCTCGGCGCCCGGGACCGGGCCCAACTCGTCGTCCTCGCCTACGAATCCGGTCTGGTGCGGCCGGGCTGGCTCGGCTGAGCCGCAGGGGCCCGCGCGGACCGTGGTCCGCACGGGCCCCCAGGCGGCGAGCAGGTCAGTCCCGCACCGGGACCTTGCGCTCCTCGCCCACCGGCGTGGCGGTGTCGGAGGAGGCGACCACGAAGCCGTACGACACCCTGCGGCGCAGCCCCGTGAGGGTGATCAGCAGTCCGGCCAGGGCGATCGCACTGACCACGACCAGCCCCGGGCGGTAGCTGTCGAGCACCGCCTGCGGGGAGGCGGGGTGGCCGTCATCGGACCCGGCGGTGATCGCGGCGGTCACCACCGCGAGGAAGATGGCGCCGCCCACCTGGAAGGAGGTGTTCAGCAGGCCGGAGACCATGCCCTGCTCCTCGTCGCGCACGCCGTTGGTGGCCTGGATGTTGAGCGACGGGAAGACCAGCGCGCACGCGGCGCCCAGCAGCAGCATGGACGGCAGGATCACCGCGGCGAAACTGGGGGTGAGGTCGACGCGCAGGAAGAGCACGTAGCCCACGAACAGCAGGGTGAACCCGGTGGCGATCACCCGCGGTGTGCCGAAGCGGTCCACCAGCGGACCGATGCGCGTGGAGGCGAGCGCCACCAGCGCCCCCGCGGGCAGGAAGGCGAGCGCGGTCTGCAGCGCCGACCAGCCCAGCAGCGACTGCATGTACTGGGTGACGAGGAACTGGAAGCCCACGTAGGAGCCGAAGAAGGCGGCGCCGCCCAGGTTGGCGCGGATCTGGTGGGGCGAGCGCAGGACGCCCAGCCGGATAAGCGGGTGGCTGCTGCGGTGCTCGATCACCGCGAAGGACGCCAGCAGGACGGCGACGGCGGCGAAGGAGAGCAGGGTGCGGGCGGAACTCCAGCCCGCTTCGGGGGCCTGGACGACGGTGAAGACCAGCAGCAGCATCGCCCCGGTGCCGGTCAGGGCGCCGGGCAGGTCGTAACCGCGGCCGGTGTGCCGCTCGCGGGGGCTCGACGGGATCAGCCGCATGCCGGCCACGAGGGCCAGGACGGCCACGGGCGCGGGCAGCAGCATCGTCCAGCGCCAGCCCACCTCGGTCAGCAGGCCGGACAGGACCAGACCCATGGAGAAGCCGGTCGCGCCGCAGGTGGTGTAGATGCTGAGGGCGCGGTTGCGGA
This sequence comes from Streptomyces sp. PA03-1a, assembly GCF_033792805.1. NCBI lineage: Bacteria > Bacillati > Actinomycetota > Actinomycetes > Kitasatosporales > Streptomycetaceae > Streptomyces > Streptomyces sp. PA03-1a. Next base: position 31,503 of record NZ_JARAVO010000036.1, on the reverse strand, counting down.
CCGGTCCCTCGGCGAAGGTCGTGGTGATGATGGACAGTCCCGCCGGGGCGGTGAACGCCGCGCTCAGACCCTTGATGAAGCGGCTGGCGATGAGCAGTTCACCGGAGTCGACGAGTCCGCCGAGCAGGGACGCGAGGGCGAACACGGCCAGCGCGACGAGGAAGACCCGGCGCCGGCCGAGCAGGTCGGCGGCACGGCCGCCGAGGAGCAGCAGGCCGCCGTAGCCGAGGATGTAGCCGCTGACGACCCACTGGAGCGACGAGGTGGACAGGTCGAGGTCGTCCGCGATGGACGGGAGGGCCACGCCGACCATCGAGACGTCCAGGGCGTCGAGGAAGAGCGCGGCGCAGAGCACCAGCAGGGTGCCCCACTGCCGGGCGCTCCAGCGCCCGTCGGAACCGGGGACGGCGGTGTGCGGAGAGGTCATGCCGAGGAACATTACATGCATGTGCATCAGATGCAAGCGCATTTAATGTGCGTACATCTAGTGTTGATTTTCTGGTATCCTGCGGCCATGACCGGCGTGAAGAGTGAGCATGTGCTCGTGGAGCGGTGGCGGGAGGTCCTCTCCCTGCACGCGCGCACCGCGTGCGAACTCGACCGTGAGCTGAACCCGCACGGACTCGGGGCGAGCGACTTCGAGGTGCTCGACCTGCTCGCCGAGGGCAACCCCGACGACGGCGGATGCACCTACCGCGTCCAGGAGCTCGCGGACCGCGTGCACCTGAGCCAGAGCGCGCTCTCCCGGCTGGTCGGCCGGCTGGAGAAGGACGGCCTCGTCAGCCGGGGGATCTGCAGCGAGGACCGGCGCGGGGTGCGGGTCGCGCTGACCGAGGCGGGCCGGGTGCGCCACGAGGAGGTCAAGCCCGTGCAGCGCGCCGTCCTGGAGCGGATGCTCGGCCAGGCCTGAGGACGCCCGGCGTCGCAGCCGTCCTTCCGTTCAGCGGGAGTCGCGCTTCCGGCGGACGTACAGCTGCTTGCGGACCCTGGCCACGACCGTCCCGTCGTCCGCGACGACGTCGTTCTCGAACCACACCAGGGCCTTGTCGCCGCCCGCGGTGAGCCCCCTGATCTCCTCGAGCCGGTGCTCGGTCAGCTTGAAGTCGGCGAACACGTCCCCCTTGCCGGGTGAGACGAACTCGATCTCCGCCGCGCGGTCCCACACCAGGTAGTCGCGCCCTAGGCGGTTCATGACCAGCAGCATCCAGAAGGGGTCGCTCATCGAGAAGAGCGATCCGCCGAAGTGGGTGCCCACGTAGTTGCGGTTGAAGCGGTGGAGCCGCAGGCGGACCCGGGCCGAACTCAAGTCGTCGGCGATGTGCAGGACGCGGATGCCGGAGAACAGGTAGGGCGGCCACCAGGTGATCGCGCGGCGCAGGGCGGCGGGCGTGAGGGAACGTCGTGCCATGCGGAGACGCTAGCACGTGAAGTTACCGGTTGGTAATCACGGTGCCGCCCCTGCGTCGCGCCCGGTGCGTCAGTCGATCGCCGCCGTGCGCCGCCACAGTTCGATCACGGAGCCATCCCCCGTCACCTGCAGCTTCTCGTACGCACCCCGGTTCCAGAGGGTGAGGTAGAGCTCCTCGGCGGTGCCGCTCACCGTGCAGTCCGCCTCGCCCGGCGCGGGCCTTTCGACGGCCAGGGGATCGGCCGACATACGCGCGAGCCAATCGTCCCGCGCGGCGTCGGTGTCGGTCGTGCGCACCCGGAGCGTCCTGGGCGTCCCGCTGCGGACCCGGCTCCTGGGCCGGGCGTGGAAACCGGCGAGCAACTCGTCGATGCCGTCGGCCGCGAACCCAGGATCCACCGGGGACGGGGCCCGGCCCAGGGCCAGTTCCGCGTCGACCCGGTGGACCGCCGTCTCGTGCGCCTGGCGCCGCGCCCAGAAGGCCCGCGGGGAGGGGGCCTTGAGGAAGTGCCAGCACTCCAGGTCGGCGGGTGCGGCATCGAGGGCCGCGACCAGCAGCCCGTGGCCCTCGCGGAACCAGGGGAGGAGCGAGGCGTCGTCCCTGGGTGCCTCGGCCTCGATGGGCTCCGGCTGCCGCCGTCCCTCCGCGACGTAACGCGTCGCCCAGCGGTGCACGACCCCTTGATGGCGGACCAGTTCACGCACGCGCCAGCCGGGGCAGGACGGCACCTCGGCGTCGAGCCCGGCCGCTTCCGCCGCGTCGGCGAGCAGTCCGCCGTCGCGTCGCAGCACCTCGATGAACTCGGCTGTCTCCATGACGCGATTGTGGCAGCCGGCACCGACAGCCGGGCCCGTGAAAGCTCAGTGCGCGGGTCGACGCCGGCGCCGGGCCCGCGCCCACCAGGCCGGACAGCACCGCGTCGAGGACCGCCGACGCCACGGCCGTTGCCACGGCCGCCGACCAGCCACCCCAGCCTCGGGCGGCGTCGGCCGTCCAGTCCCCGCACGCCGGGGGAACCCGGATGCGACGCGTCAGACTCCGGCCGCCGCGGACGCGTGCCGGGTCGTGTGCGCGACCACGGCGGCCACCGCCGCCAGCGCGGCGACCGTGGTCAGCGCGACCGGCAGCCCGAAGGCGTCGGCAAGGAAGCCGATCGTGGGCGGCCCGAGCAGGAAGCCCGCGTACCCCAGGGTGGAGGCGGTGGCCACACCGCCGGGGCCGCCGAGGGCACCGGCCCGGCCGATGGCCACGGGGAAGACGTTGGCGAGCCCGAGCCCGGTGAGCGCGAAACCGGCCAGGACGAGCCAGACCTCGGGGCCGAACGCCCCCAGCAGCATCCCGGTGCAGGCCGTGAGTCCGCCCAGCACCACCGCCCGGGTCGGGCCGAGCCGCAGCAGGAGGGCGGTGCCGGACAGGCGTCCGACGGTCATCGCGAGGGCGACGGCGGCGTATCCGGTGGCCGCGAGGGCCGGACCGGTGTGCAGGTCCTCCTGAAGGTGGAGCGGACCCCATTCGGCGAGCGCTCCCTCGCCGTATGCGGTGCACAGCGCGATCAGGCCGAAGACAGCGACCATCCGCCGGGCGCCCGCCTGGCGCGCCGTGTCGTGCGCACCGTCCATGGTGACGGCCGGCGGATCCGCGGGCTCCGCGGTACGGGGGACGGCGTGTCCGAGCAGGAGCCGCCCGAGCAGCACCGTGGCCAGGAGTCCGAACAGCGCGACGCCGACGAGGTGCTGGGCCGGCGTCAGCCGCGCGGCCAGTGGCCCGCCGACGCCCGCCCCGACCAGTCCGCCAAGGCTGTACGCCGCGTGGAAACCGGGCATGATGGGGCGCCGCAGCGCGGCCACCAGGTCGACGGCGACGCTGTTCATCGCGACGTTCATGCCGCCGAAGCCCACGCCGAGCAGGAGCAGTACGAGACCGATGGCGAGGGGGGAGTGGGTGAACGGGGGCAACGCGACGCCCAGTGACAGGACGGCACCGGTGCCGACGGTCACCTGCCGGGCCCCGAAGCGCCGGCACAGCCGCCCGCTGGGGATCATGGTGGCGACCGCCCCCGCAGACACGCCGAGCAGCGCGAGGCCGAGCGCTCCGGCCGAGGCGCCGACCTGCTCCTTGACGGCGGGGATGCGAACGACCCAGCCGGCGAAGACGAATCCGTCCAGGGCGAAGAACGCGGTCAGGGCGACACGCAGGCGCCGCAACGGGGGCGGCGGACTTGCGCGATCTTGCCGGGCGAGTACGCTCCGTATTTTGTTTAGGCTCGGCACAAAGTGAGAATAGGACTGTGACCCAGACTCGGACAAGGTTGGAGCGGGGCCGTGGTGCGCTCGGTCCCGCGCTCGCGCTCGTGCACACCGGGCGTGCCCCCACCCGCGCCGTGCTCACCGCCGAACTCGGCGTGACGCGGGCGACCGCGGGGGCCGTCGCAGCCGAGCTGGAGGCACTGCGCCTGATCCGGGTCGACACCCGGCCGGGCGGACCCGCCGGAGCGCAGGGCCGGCCCTCGCACCGGCTCGCCGTCAACCCCGAGGGGCCCGTCGTCCTCGCCGCGCAGATCCACGCCGACGGATTCCGCGCCGCCCTGGTCGGACTCGGCGGCCACATCCTCGCGTCCGCTCCGGTCACCATGACCGTGCCCGCGGACCCCGCCCGGGTCCTCGGCGCCGTCGTCGAGGCCGGTGCGGAGCTGCTGCGCGCCTCCGGCCGGGCGTGCGCGGGTGCCGGTCTCGCCGTGCCCTCCGCCGTCGCCGAGCCGGAAGGCGCCGCGCTCAACCCCCTGCACCTCGCCTGGCCCGCGGGCGCACCCGTCCTGGACATCTTCCGCGAGCAGATCGAGCGGTCGGGCATCATCTCCCCCAACGGGGCGCCGCCGCCGTGCTTCGTCGGCAACGACGTCAACGTCGCCGCTCTCGCCGAGCACCGGCACGGCGCCGGACAGGGAGCCGAGCACCTGCTGGTGGTCGCCACCGGCCACCGCGGCGTGGGTGGTGCGCTCGTCCTGCACGGCAAGCTCCACACCGGCAGTGCCGGACTCGCCCTGGAGGTCGGCCACCTCACGGTCAACCCCGAGGGCCGCCCCTGCCATTGCGGCAGCCGTGGCTGCCTCGACGTCGAAGTGGACCCCCTCGCCTTCCTGGAGTCCGCCGGCCGCATCCCCGGCCCCGAGGGCTCGCTGCCCGACCAGTGCCGTGCCCTGCTCCGCGAGGAGTACGACGACCCGGCGGTGCGGCGCGCCGCCGACAGCCTCATCGACCACCTCGGCCAGGGACTCGCGGGACTGGTGAACGTCCTCAACCCCGACCGGATCCTGCTCGGCGGCCTGCACCGCTGGCTGCTCGACGCCGACCCGGGACGGCTGCGTGCCGTCGTCGCCGAACGCAGCCTGTGGGGGCGCAGCGGCGGCATCCCGCTGCTCGCCTGCGCCCTGGACCACAACAGCCTCGTCGGGGCCGCGGAACTGGCCTGGCAGCCCGTGCTGGACGACCCGCTCACGGCGCTCGGCGCCTGAGGTCCGTCCCCCGGAGCCGCCGGCACACCGTCAGAACAGCGGCTCCGGAGGCTCGGTGGCCTGCGGCAGTGCCTTCGTGGGCGGGGCCGGCAGGTCCTCCGCCGACGCCGTGAGCGGCCATCCCGGCACCAGGTGCGTGTCGAGCAGCAGGACACCGCCGGCCGGCCCGGCCGTGCGGAGGTAGACGTCGCCGCCGGCCACCGCCACGACGGTGCCGCCCAGGGCGGTACCCGGGGCGAGCCCGGTCACCGCGGCGGTGGCCTGGGGCGCGTCGGGCTCCAGGCCGAACACCACCGCGTGGTCGACGGGTTGGAACCCGGTGGCGGTCAGCGTGTCCCGCCAGTCGGGGACCGCGGCCGCCGCCTCGTGGAGGGCCCGCAGCCCGGCCACCCGTGCGGGTGCAGGTGGCAGCGCGGCACGGGCGGCACGCTTCGCGGACGTCGCCACCCGGTCCGGGATGCCCAGCGCCGTCCCGAGGACCGACTCGGCGCGGCGCGCGGCCATCAGCGGCCCCCGGCCCAGGAACGTGAAGCAGATCGCGGCTTGTTCGAGCAGCCGTGCGCTGCCCCGCTCGGCCGCCGTGATGCCGACCTTGCCCAGACCCGGGCCGAACCAGGCCAGGTACACCGCGAAGGTCCGGGGGTCGTCCAGCCGCGTGTCCGCCGCCACGGACCGGGAGCGGTCCAGCGCCGCGCACTGCTCGCACTGGTCGCGGCGGGCCCGCGCGGGAAGTTCCGCGGCCTGGGGGCACGGAGTCCAGCGCCCCGAACGCCACACGCCCATGCACTGCCGCACCGCGCCCGGTTCCACGGCGAGCGCCAGCGGGTCGCCGAGGCGCACGGGACTGCGCCGGTCGCCGTGGCGGGGGTGCCACCAGGTCCACGCCGGGCCCCCGGACACCCATCGCAGACCTGTGCATCGCCACATGATCCGCATGTTAGGCGCAGGCACCGACAGCGGCCGTACTCCCCGGGTGGTACCCGCGGTGCCGCTGGCCGTACGACGACCAGCGGCCGCGCGCGGACCAGTCTCGTGGTGCCGGGAAACCACGGCATCACCAAGGAGACGATTCGCGATGGACGCCAACGCACTGACCTCGCTCGCCGACCACTGGGACGGGGGCCCCGGCCCCTGGATCCTGTTCTTCCCGCTGATCTGGGCCGCCGTCATCGGAGGCGTCGCATTCGTGCTGCGCCGCGCCGCGTGGCGCAGGGGCCCCGGCCGCGGCCCCTGGCACGCCCGGGCCGCGATCGGCGAGCACTCGCCGATCGCCGTACTGGGCCGCCGCTTCGCCGCGGGCGAGATCGACGAGGACGAGTACTGGCGCCGGCTGTCCGTCCTGGACGAGCAGTTCGGCCGCTTCCCCAAGGGCGGGGAGCGATGACCGCCGCCCGCGTCGTCGACGCAGTCAAGACCTACGGGGCGGGCGACGCCCAGGTGCGCGCCCTGGACGGGGTCACGGTCGGGTTCCCCAGCGGGCGGTTCACCGCGATCATGGGTCCTTCCGGATCCGGGAAGTCCACCCTCATGCACTGTGCCGCCGGCCTGGACACCCTCACCTCCGGGACCGCCTGGATCGGCGACACTGAGCTGGGGGCGCTCGGCGACCGGCAGTTGACGCTGCTGCGCCGGGAGCGGGTCGGCTTCGTCTTCCAGTCCTTCAACCTGCTGCCGACCCTGACCGTGGCGGAGAACATCACCCTGCCCCAGGACCTGGCCGGTGCCGGGACGGACCGCGAGTGGGTGGACGCCCTGATCGACGTCGTGGGCCTGGGCGACCGCCTGCGGCACCGCCCGAGCGAGCTATCCGGGGGCCAGCAGCAGCGCGTGGCGGTGGCCAGGGCGCTGGCCGGGCGGCCCGAGGTCGTCTTCGCCGACGAGCCCACCGGCAACCTGGACTCGCGGTCCGGCGAGGAGGTGCTGCGCCTGCTGGGACGGGCCGTCCACGAGATGGGCCGCACGGTCGTGATGGTCACCCACGACCCGGTCGCCGCCGCCCACGCCGACGAGGTCGTCTTCCTCGCCGACGGACGCCTGGTGGACACGATGCCCGAGCCGAGCGCGGAGAAGGTCCTCGACCGCATGAAGGCCTTCGACACCGCCCGCGACGCGGGACGCGGCACCGCACCGCGGCAGCGGGTGACGTCATGAGCGCGCCGGCCGGGCCGGTCCGCGCGTCCCTGCGGCTGAGCCTGTCCTCCCTGAGGGCCCACAAGCGCCGGTTCGCCGGCACCTTCCTGGCGGTCTTCCTGGGTGTCGCCTTCCTGGCCGGCACCATGGTGATGGGCGACACCCTGCGCGCCGGCTTCGACACGCTCTTCGGACACGCCAACAGCGGCACCGACGTGGTCGTCCGCAGCGCCGACGTCGTCACCGTCCCCGGGGAGGGACAAGGCACCCGCGAACCTGTCGACAGCGCGCTCGTCGCGCCGCTGCGGGCCGTGCCCGGGGTGGCGGCCGTCGCGCCCGACATCGAGGGCGCGGGCCAACTCGTCGGCCGTGACGGCGAGCCCGTCGGCGGTCAGGGCCCGCCGACCCTCGCCGGGAACTGGATCGACGACGCCGGGCTGAACCCGTACGCCCTCGCCGAGGGCCGCGCCCCCAGGGCCGCCGGCGAGGCCGTGGTGAACCGTGCCGCGGCCGAGCAGGGCGGGCTGGGCATCGGCGACACGACCGTGCTGCGCACCCCCGACCCGCTGCGGGTGACGATCGTCGGACTGGTGACCTTCGGCGGCGAGGACGGCATGGGCCAGTCCACCTTCACCGGCCTCACCCGCGCCGACGCCGAGCGCCAACTGATGCCCGGGCCCGGCCGGGCGTCCACGATCAAGGTGCGCGCGGCCTCCGGCGTCGGCCAGGAAGAGCTGGCGAGGCGCGTCGCGGGCGTGCTGCCCCACGGTGTCGAGGCGATCACCGGTCAGCAGGCCACGGACGAGAACCTCGACCAGGTCTCGGGCCGGTTTCTGTCGCTGTTCACGACCCTGCTGACGGTCTTCGCCGGGATCGCCCTGCTCGTGGCGACCTTCAGCATCCACAACACCTTCGCGATCGTCGTCGCCCAGCGCACCCGGGAGAACGCCCTGCTGCGGGCGCTCGGCGCATCCCGGCGCCAGGTGCTCGGCTCGACCCTCACGGAAGCCGTGGCCGTGGCGCTGGCCGCTTCGGCCGCCGGGCTCCTGGGTGGGATCGGCATCGCGGCCGGGCTCCAGGCGCTGTTCCCGGCCGTCGGATTCCCCTTCCCGGACGGGGGACTGGTCGTCGGCGCCACCGCCATGGCCGTACCGCTCGGCGTCGGCCTGCTCGTCTGCACCGGCTCGGCCGTGCTGCCCGCCGTCCGGGCCGGGCGTACGGCGCCGCTCGCCGCGCTGCGCGAGACGGCGGTGGACCACTCCGGTTCCTTGCGCGGACGGGCGGCGCTGGGGGCTGCGCTGGCGGTGGCCGGTGGCGCGACGACCGTGGCGGGCGCGGCGGGCACGCCCGAGGTGTGGCTCGCCTCCACCGGAGCCGCCGTGGTCGTCGTCGCGTTCGTCGTCCTGGGGCCGGTCGCCGTCTCGTACGCGGTACGCGTCCTGGGAGCCCCGCTGGCCCGGCTGCGCGGTGCCACCGGGGCGCTGGCCCGGCGGAACGCGCTGCGGAGCCCGAAGCGGACGGCGGCCACCGCCACCGCGCTGATGATCGGCGTCGCGGTCGTGTCGCTCTTCACGGTCTTCGGTGCCTCCCTGAAGGCCACCATGGACCGGACCGTCGACCGCTCCTTCGCCGGCGACGTCGCCCTGACCGCCTCGGGGTTCGGTGCGGGTGCGAACGGTCTCAGCCCGGGGCTCGCCCCCGCCGTGGCGAAGCTGCCGGAGGTGGCGACGGCGGTCGGGCTCGGCAAGGGCGTCGCCGAAGTCGACGGCGGAGGGCGGCGGCTGACGGTCACCGACCCCGTCGCCCTGACGCGCGTGCTCGACCTCGGTGCCGTCGACGGCTCCCTGAGCGGCCTCGGCCGGGACGGCGTCGCCGTCTCCCGCAAGGAAGCGGACAAGCACCACTGGAAGCCGGGCAGCACCATGATGCTGGCGTTCGCCGACGGCACCCGCCAGACCTTCACCGTGCGCGCCGTCTACCCGGAGGCCGGCCTCGGCGGCGACTACATCGTCACCCGCACTGCCTGGGCACCGCACAAGGTGCAGGACGCCGACGACCTCGTCGCCGTCGCCTTCAAGAAGGGCGTCGCCCTCGACGAGGGCCGCACGGCCGTCCAAGGAATCGCCCGGCAGTACGGCAACCCCGAGGTGCAGACCCGCGAGGAGTACGCGGAATCCGCCGCTTCGGGCGTGGAAATCATGCTGACGCTCGTCTACGCACTGCTCGCGCTGGCCGTCCTCATCGCGCTGCTCGGCATCGCCAACACGCTCACCCTCGCGGTGCACGAGCGCACCCGCGAGCTCGGGCTGCTGCGCGCGGTCGGGCAGACCAGGAGCCAGCTACGGGCCATGGTCCGCTGGGAGTCCGTCCTGGTCGCCGCCTTCGGCACGGCCGGCGGCCTGGCGCTCGGGGGGTTCCTCGGCTGGGCACTGGTCAAGGCGTCGGACGGCGCGGGCACGAGCGCCTTCGCGGTGCCGCCCGTCCAGCTCGCGGTCGTCGTGCTGGTCGGGCTGGCGGCCGGAGTCCTGGCCGGATGGCGTCCGGCCCGGCGCGCGGCGCGTCTGGACGTACTGAGGGCCATCGCAGCGGAGTGACTCCGCCGACGACGGCCCGGGGGCCACGGCCGCCGTGCCCCTCCGGGGGTGCGGCGGCCGCGCGTCAGACCAGCACCGGTTCGGCCGCGGCCGGGACCAGCCGATCGAGTACCGGGGCCCAGGCCTCCGGCGTCTCGGGGAGCACCGGCAGCGTCCGCGGGGCGACCTTGCGGACGACTGTCGCCGACACCTGCTCGGTCATCGCCCTGGACGAGACCGTCGCCTCGGCCCGGAGCGTGAACCACACGACCTTGCCACCGTCGTTGACGGTCTCGGTGCCCCAGCTGTCGCTCATCGACACGACCATGGCGAGGCCGCGGCCGCAGGTGGCCAGGGGCTCGAACTCGCGGACCCGCGGCAGGCGCGGATCATTGTCCGAGACGGCGACGGTGAGCCAGCCGGAGGCGAAACTCAGCTCGACGGAACAGCGCTTGTCCGGCCGGGCGTGCCGGTGGACGTTGCCGAGCAGTTCGGTGATGCCCAGCAGAGTGGGGTCGATCAGGGGGTCCAGCCGCCAGTACCGCAGTTGAGCGGCGACGATGCGGCGTACCTGCTGGATCCGGGACGGCAGTGCCTCAAGTTCCAGGGCACACTGCCGTTTACTGCCTTCTGAGCTGATCACGGCTGCGACTCCCTCCGCGGTGAGGGCGCGCCCCTGTGATCGGGGCATGCCCCGCCCGCATGGTATGGGAACACCTTTGCGGGATTGCTGTGAGTGACTGCTGCAGTGACTCCGTGACGCCACTCAAGGATCACCCCGATGGATGCTTACCGCAACTCCGTGAACGCGGAGAGTGCCGTTCCGTTCGGCTCAGCGGCGAGCGACCCGCTCCCGGGCCGTGCGCAGGGCGTCCAGGAAGCGGCCCGCGGACGCCGCGCCCTGCGTGCGCAGGGTCAGCAGGTAGCCGGTGCCGTTGAGCCGTGTCAGGGTGCGGCGCCGCACCGCGAACCGCGGGGTCAGGGCGTGGACGTCCTCCACCGGGGCGCTGTCGATCTCCCGCCCGCGGCTGGTGAGCAGCACCAGGCGGCCGTCACGGATCAGGACCTGCCCGCCCCGGGTGAGCGACCGCAGCCGCCGTCCGATCCGCACCCCTGTGGCGGTGAACTCCGCTTCGGCCACGGCGCATCCCCTCCTTCGTCCGCTCGAAGTCTGCCCGCTCCGGGGGGCGTGGCACCAGCGCCTGCCTATGATCGGGAGACAGGCGCGAACGGAAGGCGGCGCAGGTGGACAGCAGCGAGAAGGGCGACCGCGAAGACCGTGCGAGGCCGGCGGAGGCGATGCCCACCGTCGACGTGGACCGGACCGACCCGGACTACCGGGGGTGGCTGAAAGAGGCCGTGCGCAGGGTCCAGGCGGACGCCAACCGCTCCGCCGACACACACCTGTTGCGCTTCCCGCTCCCCGACGCCTGGGGCATCGACCTCTACCTGAAGGACGAGTCGACCCACCCGACCGGCAGCCTCAAGCACCGCCTCGCCCGTTCGCTGTTCCTCTACGGCCTGTGCAACGGCTGGGTCCGGCCGGGCAAGCCCGTCATCGAGGCCTCCAGCGGTTCGACCGCGGTGTCCGAGGCGTACTTCGCCGCCCTGATCGGCGTGCCGTTCATCGCCGTGATCCCGCGCACCACCAGCTGGGAGAAGCAGCGGCTGATCGAGTTCCACGGCGGCCGGTGCCACCTGGTGGACGATCCGCGGACGGTCTACGAGGTCTCCGCCCGCCTCGCGGAGGAGACCGGCGGCCACTACATGGACCAGTTCACCTACGCCGAGCGCGCCACCGACTGGCGCGGCAACAACAACATCGCCGAGTCGATCTACCAGCAGCTGCGCCTGGAACGGAACCCCTGCCCGGCGTGGATCGTGGCCACCGCCGGCACCGGCGGGACCTCGGCCACCCTCGCCCGCTACATCCACTACATGCAGTACGAAACCCTGGTGTGCGTCGCGGACCCGGAGAACTCGGTGTTCTTCGACGGCTGGGTGAGCGGCGACGACTCCGTGTGCTGCGACCGCGGTTCACGGATCGAGGGCATCGGCCGCCCGAGGGTGGAGCCGAGTTTCGTGCCCGGTGCCATCGACCGGATGATGAAGGTGCCGGACGCGGCGTCGGTGGCGGCGGTCCGCGCCCTGGAGGCGGCCATCGGGCGCAAGGCCGGGGGATCGACGGGCACCGGCCTGTGGAGCGCCTTCAAGATCGTCTCGGAGATGCTCGCGGCGGGCCGCACGGGCAGTGTCGTCACCTTGCTGTGCGACCCCGGCGACCGGTACCTGGACAAGTACTATTCCGATGCCTGGGTCACCGGACAGGGCCTGGACGTCACGCCGTACGCCGTCACCATCGACACCTTCCTGACGGCGGGGACCTGGCCGGACTGACGCGGTCCGCCCGTTCCGTTCTGTTACGTCGTGGTCACCAGGAGTCCGCCGGAGTACCGCCTTCCCTTCCACGGGCGCTCTTAGCGTCCGGATATGACGATCTCTCACGTCGCGCCTCCGGCGGTCGCGCCGCCGACCCCCGCGCCCGGTGCGGCCGCACCGCCGGTGCGCCGGGCGCCGGTACCGCCCGTCCAGGCGCGGCGCCGGCGCATGCCGCCCCCGGCGCGCCTGGTCGTCCAGGCGACCGCCGCGTTGGTGGCCGTCCTCGCCCTGTGCCTCGCCGTGGTCGTCGGGGCCGTCACCGTACGGTCGGACGCCGAGCAGTTGCGCGACACCTCCGCGCACCGCGCCGCCGTCACGGCGGAACTCCGCTTCGCCCTGGCCGATCTGGACGCCCAGCGCGCCAACCAGCTGGTGCCCGGCCACGCGGTCGACGACCCCGAGGTGTCGGTCGGCAACCGCCTCCTCGCACTCATCACCGCCCAGCAACGCCGGGCCCAGGCCAGCGACCTCCTCCGGCAGCTCGGCGGCGACGAGGCCCATGCCGCGCAGGTGCGCGGCATCCTCGACCTGCTCGGGCGCTACGACGACGCCAGCGGTCGTGCCGCCTACGTCGACGAGCAGCACCACGAGCGGGCCGCGGGCCACCCGCCGGTGGTCGCCGTCGCCTTCTCCGCCGAGGCGGGCGACATCATGCACAGCCACCTGCTGCCCAAGGTCGCGACCCTGGCGAAGGCCTACGACGCGCAGGCCACGGCGGCGTCGCGCACCGCGCAGGACGCCGCCGTGGGCTCGGCCGTGACCGTGGGGCTGCTGGGCCTGGTCGCCGTCGCCGTGCTCCTGTGGTGGCAGCGGGACCTGACCCGCCGTTACCGCCGTGTCCTCAACCCGGCGCTGGCCGCCGCCACGACCGCGGCGCTCGGGGTCACCCTCGCCGGCGTGTTCTCCTTCACCGGCGCCGCCGCCGACCTCGACGCCGGGACCCGGGACGGACTGCGCCCCTGGTCCCGGCTCGCACAGGCCCGCGCGGTCGCCGCGGAGGCCGCCGCCACGCAGAGCCGCTGGCTCGTCAACGGCGCCGAGCCGCAGCAGCGCGCCGAACTCGACGCGCTCAACCGGCGGCTGGACGGCCTGCTGGCCCCCGACGGCTGGGCCGCGGCGGACGAGCGTCCCGCGTACGCCGACGTCAACGAGCGCTACGGGCACTTCCGCGCCGACGACCGCAAGCTCGTCGAGCTGATGGCCGGCCAGCGGATCGACGAGGCGGCCGTGGTGCTCACGGACGTCGGACGCGGTGAGGTGGGGTTCGACTTCTGGGACTTCTCGACCACCCTGGACGTCCTCGCGCAGGAACAGCAGGCCGACTTCACCGTGCGCACGGACGCCGCGCGCTCCGCGCTCGACGGCTGGCCCGCCGTTCCCGCGGGCGTCCTCGGCATCGCCGCGGCCCTCGTCGTGGTCGGTGTGCGGCCGCGGCTCGCGGAGTACCGGTGACGGTGGTCCCGGGGCCGACGGGGCTTGTGGGGAAACTGCGTTCGGTTATAGAAAGGCCTGTCAGTCCGATCTTGTGAAAGAGCCTCCGGTGACCACCACTCCACCGCCCCCCGACGACGTCCCCTCCGTGCCCGACGACGTCTGGGAGCGGTTCGTCCAGGACAGCGAGGCGGAGATCCGCGCGTCGGCGCCCAAGGAACCCTCGGCGCGGGCCCGTATGGTCACCGAGCGACTGCGGCAGCAGGACGCGGAGGCGGCGCGCCGCACCAAGCGCAAAGGGCGCGGCAACCCGCCGCCCGCGCAGCCCGAGGGCTGGCGCACCGGCCCGGCGGTCTACGCGGTCGAGGCGCGCGGCCACCGGCGCCGCCGGTGGCTCGGGCTGGTCGGCGTCCTCGTCGCCGTCGGGGTGCTGCTGTTCGCTTTGAACCCGGGCTGGGCGCTGGACGCGATGCGCGGCAGCGCGGCCCCGGCCCCCTCGCCGCTCCCCGCGGAGACCGCGCGGCCGACGAGCGCCCCGTCGAAGGAGGCGTTCCCCGGCACGCCCACGCTCGGGGACCCGTTCGCCGGCTCCCCGGCGAAGCAGTACGCCGACGGCGCCGCGGGGATCGTCCCGCCGAAGGCGCGGTCGGCCGGCTGGATGACGTCGGCGCAGGTGAAGGCGGCCCTCAAGAACGTCAAGGCGTACCTGGTCGACACCAACCTGGACCCCGCGACGCTTCGGGGCGAACGGCCCGACGCCGCCCTGGGGATGATCGATCCGAGCCAGCGCGACCTGCGCACCCGGTTCGAGACGGCCTTCCGCAAGCCGACCGAGAAGAACGACCCGCTCCGGCTCGCGGTGCGCTTCAAGCCCTCCGAAGTCGCCCTGGCGGGAGACGTGGTCAAGACCCGCGGCCGGATGACCTTCGCGAAGGGCAAGGACCGCGCCGTCGTCGTCCACGCCGACTACACCTTCGTGTACCCCCTGGTGCAGGCAGGGTCCGGTTCCACCGAGGTCGCCCGGACGATCATCCGCCGCATCCTGGACGTGGAGTTCCCCGACCCGTCCCGCTACCGGGTGACCCCCGGCAAGCTCGCGATCACCCTGTACGTCGACGACGTCGCCAACACGGCCTGCTCCGTCCACGACGGCTGGCTCCACCCGCAGTTCGCCTCCGGCGCCTCGCCGGGTGACGACCCCGGTCGGTCGGGGCCCACCGTGGACCCCTACGACCGCAGCAGGGACCTCGAGGCCGAGCGGCCGGGGTCAGAGGGCTGCGGCACCGTCTCCCGTACCTGAGGCCCCGGCCCCGCCGGGAGGCCCGTTCAGGAGGCCAGCCGGCGGTCCAGCGAGCGGACCGCGGAACGGAACGACAGGCCGAGGCCCGGGCGGGACAGGAGCAGGAAGGTGCGCAGGGGCGGGGGGCCGTCGGCGGCGAAGGTCCAGCGCACGTGGGTGCCGCCGCCCGGGGTGGGGGAGAGCGCCCATTCCTCCAGCAGGGCGCGCAGGCCCGGGGCGTTCGTGGCGTCGACGCGGTAGGCGAAGCGCCGCGGGGGCTCGTCGGCGAGGACGGTCTCCTCGAAGCGCACTCCTGCCCGGAGCCCGATCGCACGGCCCGTGGCGGTCGGCACGGCGGCCGTGACGGCGCCGAACCACGCCGTCCAGCCCTCGGTGTCCTTGGCCAGGGCGGCGTGCACGGCGTCGGGCGGTGCCGTGACGTCGGCGGCGAAGACGAGACGCAGCGGCGCCGAGGCGAGGAAGCCCAGGTCCACCTGACGTGTGGGGCGCAGTCGGCGGGTCATGGACCGTACGGTAGTTGATGCCCCGTCAGTTGTCTGCGGGGCTCTCGCGCAAGGCGCCGCCCGGCTCGGCCTCCCCGGGCTCGCCGGCGACGATCAGGTCCGACAGGTGCTCGGCGATCTCCGCCCGGAGCACCTCGGGGATGCCCGCGTCGGTGACGAGGGTGTCCACGTCCTCCAGGGTGGCGAAGGAGCTCAGGCCCACGGTGCCCCACTTGGTGTGGTCGGCGATGACGACCACCCGGCGTGCGGAGCGGACGAAGCGCCGGTTGGTCTCCGCCTCGGCGAGGTTGGGGGTGGACAGGCCGGCCTCGACCGAGATGCCGTGGACGCCGAGGAAGAGCAGGTCGAAGTGGAGCGAGCCGATCGCCCGGTCCGCGACGGGGCCGACGAGGGAGTCCGAGGGGGTGCGCACACCGCCGGTGAGGACGACGGTCGCGGCGCCCTCGCGGCCGCCGCCCGCGCCGCGGGCCGCGGAGTGGAAGACGTCGGCGACGCGGACGGAGTTGGTGACCACGGTGAGGTCGGGCACGTCGAGGAGGTGCTGCGCCAGGGCGTACGTCGTCGTGCCGCCGGTGAGCGCGATGGCGCTGCCGGGGGTGACCAGGCGGGCGGCGGCGCGCGCGATGGCCTCCTTGGCCCCGAGCTCGAGACCCGCCTTCGCCTCGAAGCCCGGCTCGTGGCTGCTGGCGGGGGCGACCGGCACGGCGCCGCCGTGGACCTTCTCGACCACGCCCTGACGGGCGAGCGCGTCGAGGTCGCGGCGGACGGTCATGTCCGACACGTTCAGCTTCCGGGTCAGCTCGTTGACCCGGACCCCGCCGCGGCGCCGGACCTCGTCCAGGATCAGCGCACGCCGCTGTTCCGCGAGCAGGTTCTGGTTGTCGCTCACCCGAGGTCCCGTCCCATCCTCTGATGTGATCCCGATGCTGCCCGGACCGGCAGTCTCGCCATCCTTCCACGACCGCCCCCGCCGGACGGGGGACGAAGGGCGCGGGGTGACCGGTCCCACACGTACCGCGTGTGACACGTTCGGGTGGCATTCGTGAACACCTCTGTCCCGTACTGGTACGTGTGCCCGATTCTGAATACGCGCGATGCCGTACGCGCGTCACGGGGAAAGTACGGGGAGGCGATCGCGATGCGGTCGGATACGGTAAGGACGGAACTGGCGCTGGAGTTGCTGGTCCATGGCGTCGGCGGGACGACGCCGCAGACGATGCTCAACGACCCGCGCATCACGCGCGTCTGCGGTGACGACACCGCCGGGATCTACCGGCGTGCCGACGACGCCGACGCGGAGCGGCGTCCGCAGGAGTACGGCGAGGGCCCGGTGCCCGACGCCTACTCCTGGTGCAATCTGACGTCCGGGGACGGCAGTCGTGCGCTGTGGCTGGTCCTGCTGCCCTTCATGGTGGCCAACCTGGCGCACTGGATGCGGCCGCCGGTCTCCCGGCCGCGCCTGGACCGGGCGTACGACGTGCTGGTGCGGGTGCTGGCGCTGTCGCTGACGGTGCTGCTGGTGGCGGCGGCCTGCGAGGTCGCGATGGACCTGGTGGCCTGGCAGTGCGCGGGCAACGCGGCCTGTGCGGGCGGGAAGAGCTGGCTGTCGTTCCTCGCCGCCGGCGAGCCGGGGCGCCGGATCGCCGCCGGGGCCGCGCTGCCCGTCGGGCTGACCCTGCTGCTGTGGTGGCTCTCCCGGCGCACCTGGTACGCCTACGAGTCCCAGCGGCCCCTGCCGGGCCCGCATCCGGAAGAGCGGGAGGGGCCGGACGTCACGCCGCTGGCCCGGCGGGGCTTCTGGTACGGGCGGCGGCTGGTCGCCAGGCTCCGTGCGGCCCATACGGCGGCGGGGCTGCTCACGGTCGCGGTCGCCCTGGTCGTCCCGCCGCTCGAAAGGGACATGGACGTCGGCGGGATCCGGATACTCGCCGCGGTCGGCTGGCTGCTGACGGGCGCCCTGGCCGGCTTGACCGTCGCGGCGATCGCCGTGACCTGCGGCATGGGACGCAGCGAGCACGCGCCGGACGAGGCCCTGGATCCACGGCTCGCCCGGGCGATGCTGGGCGGGGCGGCCGCGGCGCTGCTGGCTACGGCCGGATACGCCTGCTGGCACCGGCCGGGATGGAACGCCGGCGGGCGGCTGCCCGCAGGGGAGGCCTTCGGCTGGCTCGCCCTGGCACAGGGGCTGTTGCTCGTGGCGCTGGCATGCGTCGCGCATCTGATGCACCGCTCCGGCGGCGGGCGGGCGGAGCTGCGAGGTCTCGGCGGGCCGGCGGTGGCCCTGCTCGCGTGCTCGCTCGGCGGGGTGCTCACCGGAGGGATCACCCAGCGGGTCGCGGACTGGCTGGACCGCGGGGCCACGCCGGGCGGCGGGGACGGAGCCGTCGCCGGGCCGCCCGTGCTGCTGTCCTGGCAGGCATCGGCGATCCCGCTGTTGCTGCTGGTGCTGGCCGTGGTGGTCGTCGCGCGCGGCAGGAGGCTGCTGCGCCGGACGCGGGCGCTGGTGCCGAAGGTGGAGTCCGACTATCCGGGGGAGGAGCACGAGCCGGCGCGCAGCCGCCAGATCGCCCTGGCCCGGGCCAGGGCCGAACTCACCGATCAGGCTGCCCTGTTCATAGGGGTCATCGGGACGGTGGCCTTCCTGCTGGGCGCGGGGGCGCTCGCCGGGGCCTGGCTGAGCGGTGCCGTTCCCGGGCGGGCAGGGGCCGACCCGCCCGGATGGGTGCGCACGGCCGCGGAGACCGCCCAGGCCCTGGGCTCCTGGCTGGTCGGCGCCGGGGTGGTGGCCCTGATCGCCCTCGGCCGCAGGGCCTACCGCGACGCCGGGGCACGCCGCACCGTCGGCATCCTCTGGGACGTCGGCACCTTCTGGCCGCGCGCCGCGCATCCCTTCGCCCCGCCCTGCTACGCCGAGCGCGCGGTGCCGGACCTGACCTGGCGCATGACGACCTGGACGCGGGCCAACCACGGCCGGATCATCCTCTCCGGGCACTCCCAGGGGAGCGTCCTGGCCGCGGCGGCGGTCTGGCAGCTGGATCCGGCGACCCGGGCGCGGATCGCCCTGCTCACCTACGGCTCGCCGCTGGGCCGGTTGTACGGGCGCTGGTTCCCCGCCTACTTCGGGCCCCCCGCGCTGACCTCGCTCCACGGCGAGCTGCACGCCTGGCGCAATCTGTGGCGGCGTACGGATCCGATCGGCGGCCCGGTGCACCTCGACGAGCCCGGGCCACCGGTCGACCGGGCGCCGCTGCCCGATCCTGCGGCGTACGGCCGGACGGAGGAACACCCGCTGCCCGCGCCCCTGCTGACCCACTTCGACTACCAGGCCGACCCGGCCTTCGCGGCCGAGCGCGGGGCGCTGCTCCGCTGGCTGTACCGCAACGTGGAGGGAGTGCTGCCCGGGCAGGGTCAGGGCAGCGGGGGGAGGTCCTCCGGGTAGAGCAACTGCAGCTCCTCGTGGCTGGGCTCGCTGATCCGGGCGAGCCGGCCCGCGTGGCGCTCGACCATGGCCTCGAAGGTCTGCCGCGCGGTGCGGCCGTTACCGAAGGCCGGGCCCTTGGGGATCGCGGTGAAGTACTTGTAGAGCGCCTCGCCGGTGTCCTCGGAGAGCTGGTACTCGTGCTCCTCGGCCTGGGCCCGCACGATCCGCAGCAGCTCGACGGGGGTGTAGTCGTCGAAGGTGATGGTCCGCGAGAAGCGGGAGGCGACACCGGGGTTGGCGGACAGGAAGTGCTCCATCTCCGCGGTGTAGCCCGCGACGATCACCACGACGGCCTCGCGGTGGTCCTCCATCAGCTTCACCAGGGTGTCGATCGCCTCCCGGCCGAAGTCCCGGCCGGAGTCCTCGGGGGCCAGGGCGTAGGCTTCGTCGATGAAGAGCACCCCGCCGCGGGCGCGTTCGAAGGCCTCCTGGGTGCGGATGGCGGTCGAGCCGATGTGCTCGCCCACCAGGTCGACTCGGGCCACCTCCACCAGGTGGCCGCGCTCCAGCACGCCCAGGGTGGCCAGGATCTCGCCGTAGAGCCGGGCGACGGTCGTCTTGCCCGTGCCGGGGGAGCCGGTGAAGACCAGATGGCGGCGCGGGGAGGGGGCCTTGAGGCCGGCCTCGCGGCGTCTGCGGCCCACCGCGATCAGGTCGATCAGGGAGCGCACCTCACGCTTGACGTTCTCCAGGCCCACCAGCGCGTCGAGTTCGGCCAGCACCTCGTCCGAGGGACGGGTGTCCCCGGCCGGGGCCGGCGCGGGCACGGCCGCGGGCCCGGCGGTGCTGGTCGGCGTCACGGGCAGTCCGCCGAGCAGCCCGAACGACGTGGGCGCGGGCTGCCGCTCACCCGCCGGAGCCGGCACACCCGACGACGACTCCGGCACGGTGCGGCGCTCACCGCTCTGGTCCCCGGTGCAGTCCTCCGTCACCGGGCCCGGCTCCGCGAACTCGTAACCGCCGCGCGCGCACCGCTCCGTGCGGCAGCGGGTGAGCGTGGAGCGGCAGCCGTCGATGATGTGGAAGCCGTAGCCCCGGCTGCCCGTGACCCGGCAGCCCGTGAAGGTCCCGCGGCCGCCCGCGGAGACGTAGAACCCGGCCTCGGCCGGGTTGGTCACGACACACCGTTCCAGCGTGGGATCGGCCCCCTTGGTGACGATGACCCCGGTCGCCGTGTCGTCGATGGTGCAGGCGGACAGCGTGCCGCCGCTGCCGTGGTCGCGGAACCAGGCACCGGTGGAGGCCTCGCGGATGCGGCAGTCGTCGAGCTGCACGGTGGCGCCGTCGCTGACCGAGACCGCGGTGTTGCGGACCTGGGAGATGTCGCTGTCGACCACGTCGGCGCGCGAGCCCCGGTCGAGCACGAACAAGGCGTCGGGCACGTCGTGCAGGCGGCAGGAGTCGAGGACGGCGGCGGCCCCGTCGCTGACCCAGACCGCCGGGTAGTCGCCCTGGCTGTCGTGGATCTCGCACTGGTTGGCGTCCACCCGGGTGCCCGGGTCCCACACCGACAGGCCGTTGCGGCCGAAGCGCCGCACCGTGGTGCGGGTGAGGGTGAGCACCGAACGGGAGCGCAGGTCCACGGCGTTCTCGGGGATGTCGTGGATGTCGCAGTCGGAGAGGGTCAGGGCGGCGTCGGTGTCCAAGGTGATGCCGTCGCCGGTGGTGCGGTGCACCTGGCACTCGGTGAGATGGCCGGCCGCGCGTGAGGCGACCTGTACGCCGGCGCCCTTGACCTCGTACACCTCGCAGCCGACCGCCTCGGCCACGGTGCCCTCACCGGTGAGGGCGAGTCCCGCCCCGGACGCGTTGCGGACCCGGCAGCGTTCCAGCCGCGGGGAGGCTCCGCCGCGTACGGAGATGCCGGTCTGGCCCGCGGCCACGACCTCGCAGTCCTCGAACAGCCCGCCCGCGGCCTCCAGGATGCTGATCCCGAGCCCGGCCGGGTTGTCGACGGTGCAGCGGCGCACGGTCGGCCGTGCCCCGTCGCGGACCTCTATGCCCACCGCGGACCGCGTGCTGACCCGCAGTCCGGTGAGTTCGGGTGCGGCGCCCTCGACCAGGAGGGCGGCGGCGGAGGTGTCCTGCCCCTCGACGGAGAGGTCCTGGACCGTCGCCGCGGCCCGTACGGTCAGCGCGACACCGGCCGGCGGGGCGATGCGGACGGAGCCCGGCCCCTCGGCCGCGCGGAGCGTTATGGCCTTCTCCACGACGAGGTTCTCCCGGTAGGTCCCGGGGTTGACCGAGAGCACGTCGCCCTCGGCGGCCGCATCCAGGGCCGCGGCGAGGCTCTCGTACTCTCCCGTGCGGCGGCGCCACCGCGAGCTGCTGGTGTGCGTCACCTGAACCACGCCCTGTGCCATGGAGATGCTCTGCCCCGTCCTCTTGCACTGCGCCGACCTGGGGGCCTCAACGGTAGCGCGCGCGGGGCGCGCGCCAGCACCCGATGCCGATGGATCACCTGATGGAACCGGGCGGATGAGGCCGATTGCGGATGATCCGTGGCACCGGCGTACGTATCCGGCGTGGTCAGCCGCCCGCCCCGGCGCGGCCCCAGCTCTGCCCGGCCGCGGCCCACTCGCGCTCCCACTCCGCGAGCCTGCGGCGCATCAACTGCCACATGAGCACCTGGCGCCCCATCAACCCCAGCACGCTCGCGGCGAGGAAGGTGCCGATCCCGGCGAGCATCGCATGCGTGGTGGCGGACCGGGTGTCCAGGGGCGGGGGCACGGGCACGGCACCGGACTTGTCGGTCCACATCGTGAGGTGGTCGCCCTTGTCGTGGGTGGCGGCCACGCGCACCTGGGCGGTGTGGACCTGCCCGTCCGGAGCGGTCCAGCGGACCACGGCGTCACGGCGTTCCTCGCGGACGTGGCCGGACTCGGGGTCGGGGTCGGCGGCCTCGCGCGGCCCGGCCTTGAGCACCAGGGCGCCGACCTCGATGCGGGTGGCGTGCTCGACGCCGACGGTGTGCTGGAGGGAGTGGTCCACGGCCAGCCCGGCGACCAGCCCCGCGGCCGGCGCCCCCAGGACGATGGCGCAGCCCGCCGCGACCCCCGCGCAGGCCTCGAACACGTCGGAACGGCGGCGCAGGCTGTTCTTCCGCCAACGCCACCACCGCACGTGCGTGGCCGCCATCGGGCCGCACCCCCTTCACCGTCCAAGTACCGCACATGGCACGGCACATGCGCGGCATGGACCGAGCGGGAGGGGGCCATCTCACGCCGGCACCCGTCCGGTGCCCGGACCGTGCCGCGGTCTCGGGACGCGTTCACTCCACCATCAACAACGCGTCTCCCACCCGGAGTGTTCCGGGTCGTACGGGCACGAGATTCTGTCCGAAAACCAGTCTGCCCCCGAATCTGCGGTGGCGCGCGAGGGTGCGCAGGGGTTCCCGGCCACGGGCCGCGGTGCGCTGGTCCGTCGTCGTCACCACGCAACGCCCACAGGGCTTCACGACGCGGAATTCGACTTCCCCGATGCGGATCCGGGTCCAGGTGTCCTCGGCCCAGGGGCCGGTCCCCGCGATGACGGCGTTGGGACGGAAGCGGTCCATCGGAAGGGGGCCTTCGCCGGGGTGGTCGCCCGCGGCGATCAGGGCGTTGAGGGCGGCCAGCGAGGCCTCGGTCGTCACGAGCAGGGGGAAGCCGTCGGCGAAGCTGACGGTCTCACCGGGGCGCGCGTAGTCCGGGTCTATCGGGCGGCGGCGGGCCGGGTTGTCGAGGTGGACGAGGGTGACCTCCGTGCCCAGGTACGTGCTGAACCAGGCGGCGGCCGCGTCTCCCGCGGGCACGGCCTCCACCTTGTCGCCCCATATGTGCACCGGGACCGTCGTGGACGGTCCCGGTGCGTCGATGTCCAGCAACGGCATCCCCGGGGCGGTCAGCAGCAGCCCACCACCGGGGGACGACTCCGCGCGTGCCAGGGCCAGCCGGGGCTGCTCCCGCTGCGTGACGCATCGTCCCGCAGCGTCGGCGAGCATCCACCGGCGGTCTCCGGCGAGCCCCCACGGCTCCACCAGCGCCTCGGACAACCGCTGTCCACCGAGCGACTTGACGGGGTGGACGTGCAGGGAGCTGAGGCGCGGTGTCGGCGTCGGAGTCGTCATTCCGCCATCGTGCCAGGCGGCGCGGTCACCCGTCGGCGGGGACCGGGCCGCCCGCCGGCGTCAGCCGGAGTAGTAGCCCTGGCCGAGGTTGCGCCGCTGGTACGGCTGCTCGTCGTAGCCGCTGGGCGCCACGGGGCGCGGCGGCGCCGGACGCGGCGCGGCGGCGGGGCGCACCTGCTCGTAGCCGGCCGGGCCCTGGTACTGCTGCGGGGCCTGCTGCGCCTGGTACCCGCCGTTGAAGGCGGCGGGCCGGGGCGCGGTGGCCTGCTGCGGGATGTAGGGCGCCGGCGCCTGCTGCAGCTGGGGCTGCTGGTAGCCGGGCGCCGAGTAGCCGGAGTACGACGGCGTGCTCGGCGCGGAGGAGTACTGCGAGGGGCCGGGCGGCAGCGCGGGGAGCGCGGCCGGCAGGGCCGGGAGATTGCTGCCGGTGTCGTACGCGGACGGTACGCGGATCGGCGCGATCTGAGGGGTGCCCCGCTCTGCGACCAGGCTGTCGTAGATGGGGGTGTCGGGGAAGAACGGCGACGTGTAGTAGCCACCGCCGTAAGAACCGCGGGGGGAGGTCATAGCCCATAAGTTAAGCCCACGATGTGCTGGTTGGGGAGACCGATTAGCAGGTCATTTCATGTGCAGTGAGTGACGGCTGACCCCTATTGCGAGCGAATCGGAGGAAATCGGTCCGTGGCCGCCGTTCGGATCGCGTAAAGGCGCTGGGCCTGGGGCGTTACCGCTCGTCACGCAGGAACACGGGCGCGGGGAAGCACCCGGCCGGGTGGTGCCGGAGGGTGACGGGACCGGCACTCTCACGCACCAACAGGTCACCCGCACGAAGGAGGAACGCGGCGTTTCCGTGACTCCGGCGAACTTCGTCCCGGGAGGCCCCCGATATGCCACAGTGGGCCATGCGCGTCGCCATGCTTTTCGGGCAGAACCGGCCGGCGCGGCCGGAGGAATGGCACAAGGCCGCTGCGACCGTCGCCGACGTGGTCGACGTGGTGGCCGTCCGCGAGTTGACCCTGCCCGCCGTCCGCGGGGTCCCCTACGCCGGCCGCGACCCCGAGCGGCCGCACCACTACCAGGTCGCCGTCCCCCACGGCGGCGCCGTGGCGCGCCGGATCACCGCGGGCCGCGTCGAGGGCGTGCTGCGCCACGAAGCGGCCGAGTGCGGCCGGTTCGACCTCATCCACGGCCATGTGCCCGGCGCCGGGGGACTGCTGCCCCGGCTCGCACGGACCGCGGGGCTGCCCTACGTGCTGAGCGAGGACGACCCGTCACTGTTCGGCCACCCCACGCGCCCGCTCCCCGGTCTTCCCGCGCGGCGGTCCCGCGTGCGGATCTACCGCGAGGCCGCCGCCGTCCTCGCGGTCAGCGACGCACTGCTGCTGCGGCTCGGGGAACTCCGCCTCCCGGGCCGGCACCGCCTCGTGCCGCACCCGGTCGGCCCCGAGGCACTGCCGCCGGTGCCCGCCCGCACCCGGATCAGCCAGGACCCGGTGCGGGTGGCGGCCGCCGGGCGCTTCGAGGCGCACGAGGGCTGGGAGGTGCTGGTGCGCGCCTTCGCCGGCGCCCGGGTCAAGGACCCGCGGCTGCGGCTGGACGTCATCGCCGAGGGGTCCGCCGAACTCCCCGGCGACGTGCGCGAGCTGATACGCAAGTGCGGAGTGGCCCACTTCGTCACGGTGCGCCGGGCCCGCGGCCGCGCCGAGGCGCTGCACACCGTCGCGCACGCCGACCTCTTCCTCGTGGCGAGTCATGTGGAGAGCTTCTGCGTGCGCGCCCTGGACGCGCTCTGCTGCGGCACCCCCGTCGTCGGCACCCGCACCGGCGCGCTCCCCGAACTCGTCGGGCACGACGGCGGGGTGCTCGCCCCACCCGGTGACGCCCCCGCACTCGGCCGGGCGCTCGTGGAGGCCGCCGCCCGGTTGTCCGCGCGCCGTCCCGCGGCCCTCGCCGACCGCACCCGGCGCCGCTACGGCACGGCAGCCGTCGGCGCCCGGCTCGCCGTCGTCTACGCCGAGGCGTCGTCGGGCCGCGGCCGCGTATAGGTGCGGCCCTTCCACGCGGCCCCACGGCCCCGGCCGTGCTGCACCGCCGAGTCGACCGTCATCAGCAGGTAGAGGACGGCCGTGAACGGCAGCAGCAGCGCCGGCCACGGCGGCAGCCGGTAGTAGCGGAGCATCGGTAGGTAGGTGCCGCACATCAGGGCCCACGCCGCCGCGCCCGCCGCGCACAGCGAGCGGTCACCGGTGACCGCCCCGCCGATCGTGGCGAGCGGCGGGAGCACGTACACCAGCAGCAGGCCGAGCACCGTGCCGGCGAGGAGGACCGCGCTGTGCCGCAGCTGCGCGTACGCGCTGCGCGAGACCATCCGCCACAGCTCGGCGAGGCCGGGGTAGGGGCGGACGCTGTCGACCTCATCGGCCAGGCCCAGCCAGATCCGCCCGCCGGACCGTTTGACGGCGCGGGCCAGCGCCACGTCGTCGATCACCGCGTGCCGGATCGTGTCGGGCACGCCCGCCCGCTCCACCGCCGTGCGGCGGATCAGCACGCATCCGCCGGCGGCCGCGGCGGTCCTGGCACGCGGCCGGTTCACCCGGCGGAACGGGTACAGCTGCGCGAAGAAGTAGACGAAGGCGGGGACGATCAGCCGCTCCCAGGCCGTGGCGACCCGCAGCCGGGCCATCTGCGACACCATGTCCAGGTCGCCTGCCTGCGCCGCGGCCACCAGGTGGCGCAGCGATTCGGGGCCGTGCGCGATGTCGGCGTCCGTCAGCAGCAGGAA
Organism: Streptomyces sp. PA03-1a; assembly: GCF_033792805.1. NCBI lineage: Bacteria > Bacillati > Actinomycetota > Actinomycetes > Kitasatosporales > Streptomycetaceae > Streptomyces > Streptomyces sp. PA03-1a. Next base: position 5,836 of record NZ_JARAVO010000036.1, on the reverse strand, counting down.
CTCCGGGCCGCCGGACGCGGTGGCCACCTCGATGCCGTGGCGCACCGCCCACAGCTTCCCCGTCCAGCCCTCCGGCACGGGCCCCGGGGTCACCACGCGCAGCGGCAGCCCGTCCACCCGGACCGCCAGCGCACGGGCCAGTTCCCCGGTGCCGTCGCTGCTGCCGTCGTCCACCAGGACCACCTCGGCGCGTCCCGGGTAGCGCTGCGCCAGGACGCTCGGCAGGCTCCGCGGCAGCACCTCCGCCTCGTCCCGCGCCGGGACGACCACCGCCACGTCCGGCCACTCCCGGGGCTCCGCCGCGACGGCAGGCAGCCGCACGTCCGTCCGCCAGAACGCCCCCTGCGCCAGCAGCAGCCACACCCACGACAGCAACGACACCATGGTCACCCACGTCAGCCACGTCACCCCCGCAGTCTGCCGCCGTCGCCCTCCCGCGTGCGTCATTTCCCCCGGTACGGCCGCAGAGCGGGCCGACAATCGCATCGCGTAGGGTTGTCCCCCGTGAAGATCGCGCTGATGGACTCCGGTATCGGCCTGCTCGCCGCGGCCGCGGCCATCCGCCGGCTGCGGCCGGACGCGGACCTGGTGCTCTCCAGCGACCCCGACGGCATGCCCTGGGGTCCGCGCACCCCCGAGGACGTCACCGCGCACGCCCTGGCCTGCGCCCTCGCCGCCGCCGAGCACCGCCCGGAAGCGCTGATCGTGGCCTGCAACACCGCCTCGGTGCACGCCCTGCCCGCGCTGCGCGCGGCGCTCGAACCCGGCATCCCGGTCGTCGGCACCGTCCCGGCGATCAAGCCCGCCGCGGCCGGGGCCCGCAAGGTCGCGATCTGGGCGACCCCGGCGACCACCGGGAGCCCCTACCAGCGCGGGCTGATCGAGGAATTCGGCAACGGCGCCGAGATCACCGAGGTGCCGTGTCCCGGCCTCGCCGACGCCGTCGACCGGGCCGACGAGGCCGCGACCGCCACCGCCATCGCCGCCGCGGCCGCGCTCACCCCCTCCGACGTGGAGGCGGTCGTCCTCGGCTGCACCCACTACGAGCTGGTCGCCGACCGCATCCTGTCCGCCCTGGCCGGTCCCGCCCGGCTGTACGGCTCGGCGGACGCCGTCGCCGCCCAGACCCTGCGGCGGATCGGCGCCGAGCCGCGCCCGGACGCGGCGTCCACCGGGAGCCTCGCGGTGATCCTCAGCGGACGGGCGGGCGCCGTCACGCCCGAGGCGCAGGCCTACGCCGAGGGCCGCTCCCTCGACGCCGGAGTGACCCCCGCCACGGCCGAGGCGCGCTGACACCGCCCGGACGCGCCCCCGGGCGGCGTCCCCCCATTTCCCCTCCGTGGAACGGTGCCAACTCGTCGTGGGATGAGTAGGCTGCGGACTATGACGGACGCGCAGCGTGACGACGCGCGTACATCCCAGGTGTGGACCGGCCACGCGAGCAACCGCTTCCAGTGGCTGCTGGCGGCCGCGGGAGCGGCCTGCATGGCGCTCGGCATCGAGCTCGCCGTGGCCTCGCCCTACACCTCGGGCACGGTGCCGCTGGTCATGTCGGTCGTGGGCTGCATCGCAGCGGGGCTGCTGGTGCTGTTCGGAACGGTCGCGTTCACGCACGTCCGCGTGAACGTGGACCGCGAGGGGCTCCAGGTGCTCTGCGGCCACATCGGCGTGCCCCGCCGGCGGTTCCGGTGGGAGGAGATCAACGACGCGCACCTCGCCCCCGTCGTCAGCCCCCGCCACTGGGGCGGCTGGGGCTACCGCTGGCGGCCGGAACAGGGCACCGCGGTCGTGGTCCGCCGCGGGCCCGGTGTCGTCATCGACCTCGGCAACGGCCGGCACTTCACCGTCACCGTGGACGACGCCGAGGGCGCCGTCCGGGCCATCCGCAGCCGGCTGAGCCTGCGCCCGTAGCCGCCGGGCGGAGGCCGCGCCCGTAGCCACCGAGGGCTTCGGGCGCGGCCCCTCACGGCCGGCGCGTGGCTACGACCAGCGCGCCGTCACCCGTCCGGTTCCCGCGGCGCACGTCAGGAGCACGCCCAGCCCGGTGCGCTCGGCCGACGTGGCGCCCTCGGCCCCGTCCGTGTCGTCCGCACCGACGAGCAGGACGTTCCACGGCGTGGCCGGCGGGCGCTCGCCCCGGGCCTCGACCGTGACCGTGTCACCCGTACGGCTTACCCGGAAGACGGCGGCCGCCGTGCCGTCCGGTGCGGGCACGGTGGCGATCGTCTCGCCGCCGTCGGCCGGGGCGTGCACCCGCAGGGTGACGCCGTCGGCCCAGTCGTACTCCGGGCCCTCCTCAAAGGCGCCGAACGGCACAACCGAGCTGGGCCTCGCCAGCAGCGGGAGCGTGTCGAAACCGTGCGTCTCGCGCCGCCAGCCCGGTCCCTCGACGCGCTCGCCGGTCAGCAGGTGCGTCCAGGTGCCGGCCGGGACGTAGTACTCGACCCCGCCGTCCGCGCTGAGGACCGGAGCGACCAGCACGTCGTCGCCGAGCATGTACTGCCGGTCGAGGTGGTGGCAGGCCGGGTCGTCGGGGAACTCAAGCACCATCGCCCGCATCATCGGAGTGCCCTGGTCACGGGCCTGCAGTGCGGCCCGGTACAGGTACGGCATGAGGCGGTTCTTCAGGCGGGTGAAGTCGCGGGTGACGGCGACGGCCTCGTCGCCGAACTCCCAGGGCACGCGGTAGGACCTGCTGCCGTGCAGCCGGCTGTGCGAGGACAGCAGGCCGAACTGCACCCATCGCTTGAACAGCGCCGGGTCCGGCGTCCCCTCGAAGCCGCCGATGTCGTGGCTCCAGAAACCGAAGCCCGACAGGCCGAGCGACAGACCACCGCGCAGGCTGTCCGCCATCGCCGTGAACGTCGACTCGCAGTCACCGCCCCAGTGCACCGGGAACTGCTGCCCGCCCGCGGTGGCCGAGCGGGCGAAGAGCACCGCCTCGCCCTCGCCGCGCTCCTCGCGCAGCAGGTCGAAGACGACCTGGTTGTACAGCTGCGCGTAGTAGTTGTGCATGCGCTCCGGGTCGGAGCCGTCGTGCCACACCACGTCGACCGGGATGCGCTCGCCGAAGTCGGTCTTGAAGACGTCGACGCCCTGCCGCAGCAGCGCGCGCAGCTTCTCCGCGTACCAGGCGCGGGCCGCGGGGTTGGTGAAGTCGACCAGCGCCATCCCCGGCTGCCACAGGTCCCACTGCCACACGTCGCCGTTCGGCCGCATGACGAGGTAGCCCTCGCGCATGCCCTCCGCGAAGAGCGCGGACTTCTGCGCGATGTAGGGGTTGATCCAGGCGGAGACGCGCAGCCCGCGCTCCTTGAGACGGGCGAGCATGCCCTCGGGGTCGGGGAAGACCTCCGCGTCCCAGGTGAAGTCGCTCCACTGGTACTCGCGCATCCAGAAGCAGTCGAAGTGGAAGACGCTCAGCGGGATTCCGCGGTCCGCCATCCCCTGCACGAAGTGGCTGACGGTCGCCTCGTCGTAGGAGGTGGTGAAGGAGGTCGACAGCCACAGGCCGAACGACCAGGCCGGCGGCAGCGCGGGGCGGCCGGTGAGGGCCGTGTAGCGGGCCAGGATCTCCTTCGGGGTGGACCCCTGGACGACGAAGTACTCCAGCGACTGGTCCTCGACGCTGAACTGCACCTGGTCGACCACCTCGGAGCCGACCTCGTACGAGACCTTGCCGGGATGGTTGACGAAGACGCCGTAGCCGCGGTTGGTGAGGTGGAACGGGACGTTCTTGTAGGCCTGCTCGCTGATCGTGCCGCCGTCCGCCTGCCAGATGTCCACGGTCTGGCCGTTCTTCACGAACGGGGTGAAACGCTCGCCCAGGCCGTACACCAGCTCACCGACCCCGAGCGACAGCTGGGCCACCATGAAGTGCCGGTCGTCGGCGTCGGTGACGAAGCCCGTGCCGCGGGCGCCGGCCGAGGTGAGGACACGGCCGCCCGCGGTGAAGTCCAGGCGCCACGGGGCGGAGGTGTCGACGCGCAGCGTCAGTTCGCCCGAGGTCAGCTCGAGCACCGAGCCGTCGCGGGCGGTCTTCCCCGTGCCGCCGTCCCCGGCGCCGGCCAGGCCGAACTCCGGGCCGCGGCGGGCCTTCCCGGCGTGGTGGGTGGTGCGCACGCCGATCACGCCCTCGGCGGGGGACCAGCACTCGACCGTCAGCAGCGGGCTGTTGAGCGTGTCGCCGCGCTGCCGCACCGGCTTCACCGGCGCGTGGAGGACGATCCGGTCGTCCGCGACCGAGGCGTCGGCGACGGAGGCCGCGTACTTCGCCGTGACGCCCGGGCGCATCATCCAGAAGCCGTCGGTGAACTTCACGACCGCTCCTGCCGTCCCGCCCGGTGGGCGCCGATCAGGTCCCGGTACCAGCCGTAACTGGCCTTGGGCGTGCGCTTGGCGCCGTTGTCGTAGTCGACGTGCACGATGCCGAAGCGCTGGCCGTAGCCACGGGCCCACTCGAAGTTGTCCAGCAGCGACCAGACGTAGTAGCCGCGCACGTCCACACCCGCGTCCATCGCGGCGAGGAGCGCGTGGAGGTGGTCGCGGAGGTAGGCCACGCGGTCGGCGTCGTCGACGCGGCCGTCGGGGGAGAGGACGTCGGCCTCGGCCGAGCCGTTCTCCGTGATGAAGGCGGGCGGCAGCGACGGGTAACGCTCCTTGAGCTCCAGCAGCAGCGCCGTGAAGGACTCGGGCACGACGGGCCAGCCCATGGTGGTGTGCCGCGTCCCGTACGGGTCGGTCTCCCGCACACCGATGTCGACGGCGGTACGGCGGGCCGGGTCGGCCTCGCGGTGCGGGGCGTCGGTGACGGTGAGGGGGCGGTAGAAGTTGAGGCCCACGAAGTCCAGCGGGGCCCCGATGACCTCGAGGTCGCCCTCGCGGCGGTACGAGCCGTCGGCGAGCGCGCCCCAGGTCTCGGCCTCGCCGGTGGGGTAGCGGCCCGAGAACAGCGGCTCGGTCCACGTGTCGTTGTGCAGCGTCACGGCCCGGCGCAGCGCGGCCTGGTCCGCGGCGGAGTCGCTCGCCGACTCGATGCGGTCGAGGTTGAGGGTGATGCCGACCTCGCGGGCGCCCGCCTCGCGCAGGGCGCGCACGGCCAGGCCGTGGGCGAGCAGCAGGTGGTGGGCGGCGGCCAGCGCGCCGGTGCCCTCCTGCGCGCCGGGGGCGTGCCGGCCCTCGGCGTAGCCGACGAAGGCCGAGCAGTAGGGCTCGTTGAGGGTGATCCAGCGCTCGACGCGGTCCCCGAGCCGCTCGGCGACGGCGGCCGTGTACGCGGCGAAGGCCTCGGCCGTCGCGCGGTTGCGCCAGCCGCCCTCGTCCTCCAGGGCCTGGGGGAGGTCCCAGTGGTAGAGGGTCACGGCGGGGGAGATGCCGGCGGCGAGCAGGTCGTCGGTGAGGCGGTCGTAGAAGTCCAGGCCCTTGCCGTTGACCGCGCCGCGGCCCTGCGGGACGACGCGCGGCCAGGCGACGGAGAAGCGGTAGGAGTCGACGCCCAGGTCGGAGAGGAGGCGTACGTCCTCGGCGTGCCGGTGGTAGTGGTCGCAGGCCACGTCACCGGTGGCGCCCTCGGCGGTGCGGCCCGGGGTGTGGCTGAAGGTGTCCCAGATGGACGGCCCGCGGCCGTCCTCGTCGTGGGCACCCTCGATCTGGTACGCGGCGGTGGCGGCGCCGAAACGGAAACCGGGCGGGAAGACCGGGAAATCGGTGGGCATGGGGGAGTGCTCCCTGGCTGGGTGGGTGGCGGGTACGTGGAACGGGACGGTGGGAACGGCGGACGGAGGGCGCCGAGTCTTCAGGGGCCGGGTTCAGGCGCCCTCCGTCCGCCGTTCCCACC
>NZ_JARAVO010000369.1:0-6243 GCF_033792805.1 Streptomyces sp. PA03-1a | reverse complement strand
AGAGCGGGCAGGGGGCCGGTGCCCGTGCCGTCCGCGGACTCCAGCAGCTCCCAGGCGCGGTAGAGCTCCCGGGCGAGCAGGTCGCGGCCGTCCGGGCCGACGTGCGCGGTGCACGGGCGGACGGGCTCGGTGGGGGTGGCGATGGAGATCGCCGGGCCCGACTGCCCGGCGGCGCCCACCGGTTGACGCCAGTCCCAGGCGGCCCAGGTGGCGAAGAAGTGCCGGAGCAGTCCGGCGCCGGTCAGGCCGGGGGCGTCGTGGACGGTGCGGGCGGCGAGCAGCGCCCAGGCCAGACCGGGCAGGCCGCCGAAGGGGGCGGAGTCCAGGCCGCGTGCCCGGGCCCAGGCCTTGACCTCGCGGGCGAGACCCGCGAAGCGGTCATGGTCATCGGCGAGTTCGAGGACCGCGTCGGCGTCGCTGACGGCGCTCAGCGCGACGGCGGCGGCCTCGCCCAGTTCGGTGCGGCGGGCCACGGCCTCGGCGGGGTCGAGGCCGCCGGTGGCGACGACGACGAGGTCGACGTCCAGCGCGCCGACGCGGAAGCGCAGTCCCGGCACCCGGGCGCCGGTCACCTGCCGGAGGCGGGTGGCCTCCGGCAGCCCGGCGGCCACCTTGACCCGGACCTCCGCCATGTCCACCGTGCCCGGCAGCGCCGCGACGAGGTCGAGGTCGGCGCCGGGCAGCGCGCACCCCATGCGGCGGGAGCCGGCGAGGTGGACCACGCCGTCGCCCAGGGCGTCGGCGACGCGCCGCGCGGTCTCCTCGGCGTGCGGGACGTCGTCGGGTGCCCCGGTGACGTCGGGTGCGCCGGTGCCGGCGGTGTCGGGTACCCAGCGCAGCTCCCCCGTGCCGAGTCCGAGCGTGGCCCGGACCCGCATCGGTTCGTCCCCGCGCCGGGAGAGCAGGACGAGTTCGCCGACCTGTGCCGTCGTCCCGCGCAGCCGGGCCGCGCACTCGGCGGCCACCCGCAGCGGGTCCCGGGTGCGGCCGAGCGACAGATGCGGGGTGAAGCCCTCGGCGCGGCCCCTGCAGCGGGGGAAACGGCGGGCGAGGGCGTGCTGCAGGACCGCCCAGGAGGTGCCGCCGTCGGCCGCCGGGTCGAGCCAGACGGTGGCGTCCTCGCGGTGCCCGAAGGTGTGCACCCCGTCGAGGCGGGCGGTGAAGGGAAGGACGCCGGCCGCGGCCTCGGACAGGAGCGGCGCCGCGCGCTCGAACGCGGCCTCCGGCACGAAGCCGAAGAGCAGGTTGACGTGCGGCGGCCAGCGGTGGATCTGCGGATCGTGGTCACGGCGGACGGCCTGGACCGCGGGCCACGACCCGTCCGGTGGCAGCCAGGCCACGGCGGTGCGCGCGGTGGGCGGCAGGCCGAGGACGTCCTCGGCTTCGTCCTCCGCGCCCGCCGCGAGGGCGAGGGTGACCTCCACGCCGTAGTGGTCGGAGACGAACAGGCCCTCCGCCGTCGGGGCGTCGCCGCGCAGTGCGGCGCCGGTGACACGGGGTCCGCCTTCGCGCAGCAGGACGCGGTCGAGCCGGGAGGCACGGCCGCTGAGCGAAGAGACCGCCGCCAGCGGGTTGACGGCCGGGTCGAAAGTGGGGGTGTGGTCGTCCGGCCCGTGCGCCTCGGTCCACGCGTCGCGCAGGCCGAGGGCGAGGGCCGGCCCGTCGCTTCCGTCGTTGAAGTCGCCGAGCAGCAGCAGGTCGCCCTCGACGCCGGCGAGTCCCTCGGCGAGCCGGGCGAGTTCGGCCTGTCTGCGGGCCGGACCGTCCTCGGAGTGGTCGCTGCTGAGGTGGGTGACGGCGGCCACGAGCGGACCGGCGGCCGTCTCGACGGTGATCGCGGCGACGGCCTTGTGCGGGCCGAGGGTGTGCCGGGCGGCCTCCCGTACGGGCAGCCGGCTGAGCAGCAGCACCCCGCTGTCGTCGGTGTCACGTCCGTCCGGGTCGGTGCCCAGGGTGTAGCGGGAGCGCACCCAGGGGGCCCGCAGCAGCATGTCGAGCAGCGCGGGCTCGACCTCCTGCAGGGCGATGACGTCGGCGTCCGCCTCCTCCAGGGCGCTCAGCAGCAGGGGGCGGCGGCGGTCGGTGTCGATGCGGTGGCTGTCGTACCGGTCCCACAGGGTGTTCCAGGTCAGGACCCGCAGCCGGCCGCCGCCCGCCGTGCCCGCCCGGCCGGGTGTCGCCCGCCCGGATGGCCGCCAGCGCTGCCCGTCCTCGTCCCAGGCGTGCGGGACGCGGGCGGTGAAGAACGGCGGGCGCAGCAGGCGCGGATCGCGGACGCGTCCGGCGTCGGTGGCGTCCATGCGGTCGGTGCCGGTGGCCCGGTCCCAGACGAGCTCTCCGTCCGCCTCGACGAACAGCACGCGGTGCCAGGGGATCTCGCCACCGGGCACGAACGCGGGCAGCGGGATGCGCTTGGGCGCGGCGCCGCGCTGGTGGACGCCGATCACGAAGCGCGCCGGGTCGAACCGGGCGTCCCAGCGGACGCGGTGGTAGATCTCCTCGCTGGTGCGCATGTCACGCCTCCTGTCCGGCCGCGGCGCCGCCGCCGAGCGAGCCGTCGGTGTCCTCGACGGTGCCGCCCGCGCCGACGTACCAGGTGCGGTGGGCCTCGCCGGGGTACGGCGGGGCGAACCGGCGGGCCTGCGCGGTCAGCACGGCGGGGGGCACCGGGTGGGCGCGGCCGGCGTTGCGCCGGGTCAGCTCGTCCTCGTCGACCAGGGTCACCGCGTGCGTGATCAGGGCGTCGCGGCGGCGGGCCACCGCGTGCACCAGGGAGCGCTGGTGCGGATTGAGGGACGTGGCGTCCCACACCACCGTCGCACGCCCGGCCAGGGCGGTGTCGAGCCGGCGCAGCCCCTCGCGCAGGACGTCGGCGTTGGCGCGCTGGTCGGCGCGGGAGCCGCGGGCGAGGCGCAGGTCGTCCAGGGCGATGCGGACGGCCGCGCCGGGCAGCGTGCCGGCGAAGGTGCTCTTGCCGCTGCCCGCCGGTCCGGTCAGATGGATCAGACGGGGGAGCTCCGCGGAACGCCACCGCCAGGTGGCGGCCACGGCCTCCTCCGCGCCGCCGATCCGCCCGGCGGCGTACGCGGCGCGGGCCTCCGCCCAGCAGCGGTCGGCGGCGGCGGGGTCGAGCCCGGCGAGGGCTCCGCGCAGTCCGTGGCGCAGCGGGCCGAACGGGTCGGGTCCGAGCAGGCCGGCCTCCTCGGCGTGCAGCGCCGACCATTCGGTCTGCTCGCGGGCGGCGTCGTCGGGCGCCGCGGCGGCCGCCACGGCGTGCAGGACGCCCAGGTCGGCAGCGAGCGCCATGCGGGCCAGGCCGGCCGCGCGCGCCTCGTCGGGGTACGGGCGGTGCAGGGCCGCGTGCAGTCCGGCCAGGTCGGCCACGCGCCGGGCCTGGGGCATGGTGAGCGGCCCGGCGAGGCGGGCCGCCAGGCGGGCGCGGGGGGTGTCGTGCAGCAGGGCGGCGAGGACCCCGGCCAGCCGGGCGTCCCCGGTGCGGCCGAGGACGTCCAGCCGGGCGGAGACGTCGGCGGCACGGTCGGCGGCGCAGGGGCCGGTGACGGCGACGCCCACGGCGGCGGCGAGCGCGCCGGCGTCCGGGGCCGCGCCGGAGCGCACCGCCCACAGCGGGGCGGCCGGGCCCAGACCGTTCTCCACGACGGGGGCGTGCATCCAGTGGGTGCCGGTGGTCACATGGGCTGCGCGTACCCACTTGGCGACGTGGCGGCCGAACTCCTCGTACCGGAAGCCGTCGACGGTGCGGACGACGTAGCCCTCCTGGCGCGAGGTGTCCAGGCGCAGGGCGCGCAGCGCGCGTTCGTCGTACGTGCCGCGCCACAGCACGGGGGGCACCGGGATCCCGAGGCGCCGCAGGAATCCGGCCGTGCGGTCCCAGTCCAGGCACCGGTCGCCGTCCCAGACGGAGAAGCCGTAGAACCAGCTGTCCAGGTCCTGGTAGGCGAGGGAGTGGCGGGCGTGCAGGTTCTCCCCGCACACCCGCAGGCCGGGCGGGAGGGAGGGGCCGATCCGCCCCTGGAGCGCCTTGACCCACGCCCGGGAGGGGTGGTGGGCCGAGTCGAGCGACCGGGCGTGCATCCCGTCCCGGTAGAGCGTGGTGTTCTCGCCGTCGAGTTTCTCGGTGACGACGACCTCGCGGCCCCGGAGCGCTCCGGCGTCCCCGGCGCGTATGTCGTCCGGCGTGGCCCCGGGCGACCAGGGCAGGTGAGGTGTGCGTGGATAGTGCGTGCGCATGGTGCCGGATTCCCCCGTGACGATGTGGTGCGCGCTCACTGTAGGAGCGCGGGAGCCCGTGGGCCACCGATTAATCGAGGCGCACCACCGGGGAGGAATGAATTCCGGGAAAACGAACGGTTAATGCGTGGCATCCCCATTCCCGATACATATAAGCCAATTAACTGGGTGCTAAGTTCTGCCCGTGAACGATTCCGGCTTCCTCACGCTCAATAGGCTGCTCCCCCTGCCGACACGTCGCCGCACCCTCCGGCCGGCGCTGTGGGGCGGGGCTATCACGGCCGTCGTCCTGCTCGGCTACTCGGCGATCACCTCGGGCATGAACGGGGACCTCCGGTACGTGCTGGCCTGCCTGCGCAGCGCGAAGGGCGGGGGATTCTCGGTATCGGACACCTTCGTGCACCGGCCGCTCTTCTACCGCTGGTTCGTGGCCGGTCTGGACTCGCTCACCTTCGGATCGACCGCGACCCGCGAGATGATCATCCGCATCGCGGCCGTCCTGCTCTGCGCGGCGACCGGTCTGGCCCTGCGCACGGCGCTGGCCCGGCGGCTCCCGCTGCGCGACGCGACGCTCACCGCCGCAGTGGTGGCGCTGGCACTGGCCTTCGCCCCCAAGATCGACTTCCTGCAGCCCGAGTGGACCGCGACCTTGCTGTCGGTCCTGGCGATCGCCGCCGCCCTCGGCATCGAACGGCCGTGGCCGGCGGCCGCCGTGGCGGCACTGCCGCTGGGCCTGGCGGTCATGATGAAGTACTCCACCGCGGCCACCGCCCTGATGGCACTGCTGCTGCTCTTCGCCGTCGACCGGATGCGCGCGGTGCGGCTCGGCCTCGTCACGGGCGTCTCCTCACTGGTGCTCTTCGGGATCAGCGTCCTGGCCGGCTCCCGGGAGCTGCAGTGGGCCAAGGACATGCCGAAGATCAACCAGGGCGCCCTCACCCGCAAGGGGCTCGACCCCTCCTTCCTGCTCGACAAGTCCGCGTCCTTCCTGGTGGACCGGGCCTACCTCAGCCCCGTCGTCGCGCTGCTGCCTGCGGCGCTGCTGCTGTTGCTGTCCCGTCAGGAGGACCGCCGCCGCCGCGCGGAACTGGCCGCGCTGGCCGCCCTGATCATCCTCGTGTGCGTGGCCGCGGTCGCGGTGCAGGGCAACTGGTTCGGCTACCACGCCGCCTCCCTCCCGGTGGGCGCGGCCGCGCTGTGGGGCCTCGCGGTCGCCGCCTGGTACCGCGCGCACGGCAGGCCGCCGCTGTTCTTCACCGCGGTCACGGCGGTCTACGCGGCCTTCGTGCCGTTCGCCGAGCAGTCCCCGCACGCCGTGCAGGGCGTCGCCGCCGGCTGGGCGGCCGCCCTCGTCGCACTGCTCGCCGCCACGGCCGACCTGCTGCTCGCCCGCAGGACCGCCGTACGCCCGGCCCGCCCCGGCCGGTTCGCCGCCGCCGCCGTCGCGCTCTCGGCGGTCGTCGGGGTCTTCTGCCTGGCCGCCGCGATCTGGCCCGGCTCGCCGCAGCTGATGAACGCCGGCCACGTCGTCTACGGCAACGGTGCCTTCGCCGCGCGGTCCGACCAGACCGCGGTGGAGGCCGCCGAGGTCAACCGGCAGATCCCGGACGGCGCGCCGGTCCTCTACCTCGCCTTCGGCGACGTGGCGTACTACGTGGGCCACCCGACGCCGTGCCGCTACCCCGTCCCGACGTTCCTGCAGCGCACCAAGTACCTGCCGGACGTCAACAAGCTGCCGTCCTACAAGGAGAACCTCCGCTGCATCACCGACGACCCGGCCTCCTACGCGGTCCTGCAGCGCTCCTGGTTCCAGCTCGCCAACGTCGACAAGGCCCTGGCGGCCACCGTCGAGTCCACCTACGACTGCCCGCCCCTGACCGGCAACTGTCTCTTAAAACCTCCCCCAGCCCCCCGAGCCCCCCCTACCTCTCTTATCCCGCTTCTGTTTTAAAAAAAAAACAAAGACAAATAACCAGACAAACACGATAGCTG
>NZ_JARAVO010000368.1:0-6260 GCF_033792805.1 Streptomyces sp. PA03-1a | reverse complement strand
GGACCGGGGCGTCGGGGCGCCAGAAGGGGACCTGGACAAGGCCCGGGTCCTCCAGCTGGAGACCGTCGAAGAACCGCTCGACCTCGGAGCGGGAGCGGAGGTTCAAGGTGGCGGTGGCTTTGTTGTAGACCGCCTGGGCGTCGCTGCGGTCGGCGAAGTCGCCGGTGGCGTGCGAGAGCACCACGTAGCTGCCGGCCGGGAGCGCGTCGCGCAGGGTGGCGACGATCTCCGCGGGCTTCTCCGCGTCGGTGAGGAAGTGGAGGACGGCGACGAGGAGCAGGGCGACGGGTTCGTCGAAGTCGATGACCCGGCGGACGTCGGGGTGCTCCAGGACGGCCCGCGGGTCGCGCAGGTCGGCGAGCACGACGCTGGTGGCGCCCGAGCGGCTGAGCAGGGCGTTGGCGTGCGTGTTCACGATCGGGTCGTTGTCGACGTACGCGATGCGGACGTCCGGCGCCACCTCTTGGGCGATCTCGTGCACGTTGGGGGAGGTGGGCAGGCCGGTGCCGATGTCGAGGACCTGGCGGACGCCGCTGCCGACCACGTGCCGGACGGCCCGGCGCATGAAGGCCCGGTTGGCGCGGACGCCGATCCTCACCTCGGGCGCGACGGCGGCGAGCGCGTCGGCGGCCGTGCGGTCCACCTCGTAGTTGTCCTTGCCGCCCAGCAGGTAGTCGTAGATCCGCGCGGGGTGCGGCCTGCCGGTGTCGATCTCCTCGGCGCGGAAGCCGTTCTCCATCACGCTGCGCTCCTCTCGGCGGCCGTCCGGGCCCTGACCCGGCACCGCTGACGACAGCTTTTCACATCATCAACTTCTCTGCCCACGTAGATAGTTCCTGGTCGAGGGGCCGAACGAAGGGCACCCTTCCCGCCCTCAGCGCAGCACGCAGTCCCCGCACAGCCCGCCGCCGGGCACGCGGTAGTACAGGCAGCAGCTGCGGCGTGCGTAGGCGGGCGCGCCGGTCCCGGTGAGCCGAAGGTCGCCGGCGTCGCGCAGCAGCGGGTCCGCCGTCAGTTCCTCCGTCAGCGCGACGGCGCGGGCGGCCGCGTCGGGGCGCGCGCCCTCCCCCAGGCACCAGGAGTGCAGCACCCGCAGGGTGCCGGCGAGGGCCGAGGCGGCGTTGCCCCACAGCAGTCCGGGCGCGACGCCCGACACCGCGTGCACGGCCGCGCAGAGGGGCACGAGGTGGCCGTGGAGGACGTCCTCGCGCAGCCGCCCCGCGGGCACGTCCGGGGCGTCGTCCGGCAGCCACAGCTCGTCCGGCGTGGACCGGCCGGGGTGCCACCACAGGCGTCCGCCGGACAGGTCGGGCATGCGGCCGGTGAGCGCCGCCGGTCCGAGTGCGACGGAGCACAGCCGTGCGGCCAGCCCCTGGTGGGCCAGCGAGGCGGCGACGCGCCGCTCGGAGGTGCGCAGGCGCCGCCCGACCTCCGCCACCCGGCCGGTGAGCTCGGGCGACGGCCGCCCGGCGTACACCTGCGCCAGCGGCACGAAACCCTCGGCCCGCGGCTCCCCCGGCCCGGTGCGCACGGTGAAGAACGGTCCCGGTCCCACGGCGCCTGCGCCGGTCATCGCGCCCACAGGCCCCTGACGTGCCCGAGGTGCCGGGTCATGACGGCCTGTACGGTCGCGCCGTCGCGGGCCAGAAGGGCGTCCAGCAGCTCCAGGTGCTCCTCGGCGGAGGCCCGCAGCAGGCCGCGCTCGGCGAGCGCCGTGAGGCCGTACAGCCGGGAGCGCTTGCGCAGGTCGCCGACGACCTCGACCAGGTGCTCGTTGCCGGCGAGCGCGAGCAGCCCGAGGTGGAAGCGGCGGTCGGCCTCCACGTAGGCGATGAGGTCGCCGGCCGCGGCGGCGGTGACGATCTCCTCGGCGGCCGGGCGCAGCGCCTCCAGCGCCGTGGCGTCGGCGGTGGAGGCGAGGCCGGTGACGGTCGGGACCTCGATGAGCGAGCGGATGTGGGTGTACTCGTCGAGCTGCCGCTCGGACACCGCGGTCACCCGGAAGCCCTTGTTGGGCACCGGGTCGAGCAGCCCCTCCTTGGCCAGGTCCAGCAGCGCCTCGCGGACGGGCGTGGCGGAGATGCCGAAGCGGGCCGCCAGCGCGGGCACCGAGTGCACCTCGCCGGGGCGGAGCTCCCCCGCGACCAGCGCCGCGCGCAGGGCGTCCGCGACGAGTTCGCGGTAACTGCCGGTGCGCTGCCCGCCGAGGGCGGGCAGGGCGGGCCCGTCGTGCGCTGCCATGCGGTGGCTCCTCCTCGGCGACGTGGCATGTATGCGCCCAGTATCGGTGCCCGGGCGGCTAGAGGACGAATCCGGCGGGGAACGGGTCGGCCGGGTCCAGCAGGTACTGGGCGGTGCCGGTGATCCAGGCGCGGCCCGTGACGGACGGCAGCACGGCGGGCAGACCGGCCACCTCGGCGGTGCCGGTGAGCCGGCCGGTGAAGTGCGTGCCGATGAAGGACTCGTTCACGAAGTCCTGGTGCAGGGGCAGTTCGCCGCGGGCGTGCAGCTGGGCCATGCGCGCGCTCGTGCCGGTGCCGCAGGGTGAACGGTCGAACCAGCCCGGGTGGATGGCCATGGCGTGCCGTGAACGGACGGCCGTGGAGCCGGGCGCCAGCAACTGGACGTGCTTGCAGCCGCGGATGGTGGGGTCCTCCGGGTGGACGGGCGGGTCCTCCGCGTTGATCGCGTCCATCAGCGCGAGGCCCGCGGCGAGGATGTCGTCCTTGCGGGAGCGGTCGAAGGGCAGGCCGAAGGCGTCCAGGGGCAGGATCGCGTAGAAGTTCCCGCCGTAGGCGAGGTCGTACGTGACCGTGCGGCCGTCGGCGAGGACGGCCTTGCGGTCCAGCGCGACGCAGAACGAGGGGACGTTGCGCAGGGTCACGGCGGTCGCCGCACCGCCCTCGACGGCGACCTCCGCGACGACCAGGCCCGCCGGGGTGTCGAGGCGGACCGTGGTGACGGGCTCGGTCACCGGCACCATGCCGGTCTCGACGAGGACGGTCGCCACGCCGATCGTGCCGTGCCCGCACATCGGGAGGTAGCCGGAGACCTCGATGTAGATCACGCCGTAGTCGGCGTCCAGACGGGTCGGCGGCTGCAGGATCGCCCCGCTCATCGCGGCGTGGCCGCGCGGCTCGTCCATCAGCAGGTGCCGTATGTGGTCGAGGTGGTCGCGGAAGTGGAGGCGGCGTTCGTTCATGGTGGCGCCAGGGACGGTGCCGATGCCGCCGGTGACGACGCGGGTGGGCATGCCCTCGGTGTGGGAGTCCACCGCGTGCAGGACGAGTTTGCTGCGCATGGGGGTGTGTCCTCCTCGTGGGTCGGGGGGCCGGAGCCCGGTCAGGCGAGGCCGGAGCCCGGTCAGGCGAGGCCGGCGGCGATCGCGGCCTCGGTGGCGGCCCTGACCTCCTTCTCCTGCTCCGGCAGCAGCGGCGTGCGCGGCGGGCGGCAGGGGCCCCCGTACCGGCCGGTGAGGTCCATCGACACCTTGATGGCCTGGACGAACTCCGTCCGGGAGTCCCAGCGCAGCAGCGGGTGCAGCGCCCGGTAGAGCGGCAGCGCGGTCGCGGTGTCCCCGGCGACCGCGGCGCGGAAGAGCTCGCCGCAGGCGCGGGGCAGCGCGTTGGGGTAGCCCGCCACCCAGCCCTTGGCGCCCGCGGTGGCCAGTTCGAGCAGGACGTCGTCCGCGCCCACCACGAGGTCGAGTTCCGGGGCGAGCTCGGCCAGCTCCCAGGCGCGGCGCACGTCGCCGCTGAACTCCTTCACGGCCTGGATGTGACCCGCGCCGTGCAGCTCCGCGAGCAGGCGCGGGGTCAGGTCGACCTTGGTGTCGTAGGGGTTGTTGTACGCGACGACCGGCAGCCCCGCCCGCGCGACCTCGGCGTAGTGGGCGTGCACGGAACGCTCGTCCGCACGGTAGGCGTTGGGCGGCAGCAGCATCACGGCCGAGCAGCCGGCGTCGGCGGCGTGCTCGGCCCAGTGGCGCGCCTCGCCCGAGCCGTACGCGGCGACGCCCGGTACGACGCGCTCGCCGCCGATCGCGGCGACGGCCGTCTCCACGACCCGCGCGCGCTCGGCGGGGGTCAGGACCTGGTACTCGCCGAGGGAGCCGTTGGGCACGACGCCGTCGCAGCCGTTCGCCACCAGCCAGGCGCAGTGGGCCGCGTAGGCCTCGTGGTCGACGGACAGGTCACCTGCGCGCAGCGGCAGGGCGGTGGCGACGAGCACGCCGCGCCACGGGCGGTCGGGGGTGGTGTTCATGGCCGTTCCCTCTCTTCCTCTTCTTCTGCCCCGCCGGCCAGCAGGCCGAGCGGCACGGGCCGGGCGAGGGACCGCCCGGGGTCGGTGAAGGGGCAACCGGCGACGGCGGCGACACCGGGGCCGCAGACGCGGCCCTGGCACCAGCCCATCCCGGCGCGGGTCAGCAGCTTGACGGTGCGCAGGTCGCCGGCGCCGAGGTCGCGGACGGCCTCGCGGACGGCGGCGGCGGGCACCTCCTCGCAGCGGCACAGCAGGGTGTCGTCGGTGACGGTGGACTCCGCCCAGTCGCCGGGGAGCCGGTAGACGGCGTCGAGCACGGCGGCAAACCTCCGCAGCCGCCCGCGGCGGCGGGCGGCCGCGACCCAGGCGGCGGGGTGGGGCTCGGTGCCGCGCAGCCGGGCGGCGGCGGAACGGCCGGCGATCTCTCCCTCGGCCAGGGCGAGCTCCGCGCCGCCGACGCCGGTCACCTCGCCCGCGGCCCAGACGCCGGGGGTGGGGGTGCGCTGTTCCGCGTCCACCTCGAAGGAGTCCGCCAGGTCGGTGTGCGGCAACAGCCCGTGGCCGACGGCGAGGGCATCGCAGGCGACGCGGCACCGTGTGCCGTCGGGCCCGGCGAGGGTGACCGCCTCGACGCGGTCCTCGCCGTGGGCGGCGACGACCGTGTGCCGCCAGCGCACGCGGATCCCGTGCCGGGCGAGCCGGACGGCGTAGGCGGCACCCTCCACGGCCTTGCCGAGGGGTACGGCGGTGCCGTGCCGCAGCAGGTCACGCGGGTCGGCGGCCTCGGCGAGCGCCGCGACGCGCGCCCCGGCCGCCGCGAGGCCCGCCGCGACCGGCAGCAGCAGCGGCCCCGTCCCGGCGACGACGACCGTACGGCCGGGGAGCACCAGGCCGCCCTTGAGCATGGCCTGCGCGCCGCCCGCCGTGACGACCCCGGGCAGCGTCCAGCCGGGGAACGGCAGCACCTTCTCGTAGCCCCCGGTCGCGAGGACCACCGCGTCCGCCCGGATCGCGCCCGCCTCGAGCGTGTGGAGGGTGAACCCCGGCTCCATGCACCAGACCTGGCGCTGCGGCAGGTGGGTGACGCGGCCCGTGGCGAGGTGGGCCTCCAGTCGCCCGTACAGCCCCCGCCAGGTGCGCCACGCGTGGTGCAGGGCCCGGGTCCTGCGCGCCCGGAGTCCCGGCGCGGGCTGCCGGTAGAACTGCCCGCCCGCCTGGGGCGCGGCGTCGACCAGGGCGACCCGTACGCCCGCGTCCGCAGCCGCCAGCGCCGCCGCGATCCCCGCGGGCCCGGCCCCCACGACGGCCAGCTCGTACCTGTCCCCGGTCACGCCCGCCTCCCCCGCGGGCCCGGTGCGGGGCGCCCCCCGCGGACCACCCCCTGAGGCGCGGACAAGCCCCGCACGGGCCCCGGCCGTCCCCCTCCGTTGGCTCCGGCACCGTCCGGCGAGTCCGGGACGGACGTCCCGGCCGTGGCCGGCGACGTCGCCGCGGTCACCGACGGACCGGGCCGGGCCGCGGCGGGACCCGCCGTCCCTTCCCGCGGATTCCGCTGCCCGCGCGCCTTCGCCGGCGCCCGCCACCGCGCCGAACCGCCGCACCGCGCCGGGCGGGCACCGCCCACGGCAGCTCCCCGTCGCCCGCCCCGGCCACGGCGCACCGCGGCCCCGACGCGGGCGCTCACGGCAGCTCCCCCGTGCCCACCTGCGGGGTGACGACGTCGCCGGGGTGGGCGACGGTGACGCAGGCGCGCTGCCCCGGGCGGCCGTTGACCGTGAGGAGGCAGTCGAAGCAGACGCCGATGCCGCAGAAGACGCCGCGCGGGGCGCCGTCGACGCGGGTGGTGCGCCAGGACAGGACGCCGGCCGACCAGAGGGCGGCGGCGACGGACTGGCCGGGGTGGGCGGGGATGTCGCGCCCCTCGAAGGTGAAGGTGAAGCCCGGGCCCGGTGCGGCGCGGGCCAGGCGCAGGGGGCTGCGACGGCTCACGGGGTGGC
>NZ_JARAVO010000367.1:0-6312 GCF_033792805.1 Streptomyces sp. PA03-1a | reverse complement strand
GATCAACGCCCCGATCCCCTCATGCCCCGCCACCTGCGCCAGCGGGTCCGTGTACGTGCCGTCCTCCACCCACGCGGCGGCCACCGCCTTCGCCCGCGCCTCCGCGTCCGCGGCGCTGTTCCACGCCTCGAAGTAACGGGCGACGGCGGCCTCGTACCGGTTCTGCGACATCACGGTCCTCCTCATCCTGGCTGTGTGGCCCGGCCGGACGGGGTGGAGTGCGCCACCCCGTCCGCCCGGTACGACCACCCTGCCGGGGCGGCGACGAGGGGTCGATTACGTCCGGGGTAATGGCGGATCCCGCCTCTTCCCGGGAAGGCAGCCCACATCGGGAACCAGAAGGGGTCCCACCGGGGTCGCCCCGCCCCGGGCTTGATCAAGCGTCGGCAAAAATCCCGGGCAGGCCGATGATCGACCTGTTAGCTTCAGTTGCCCGTGACGTCGCCCGAGGAGGTGAGACCCATGAACGCGGTATCTCTGTGGGTGCTCCCCTTGCCGTCACGGTCTGGCGATTGACATAGGTGTCGCCGGGAGCGCCTCGACATCAAGGCACTCCCGAAAGGCACACACCCATGCACTCTCTGCAATTCACCGCCGAGTCGTCATCGAACGGCGTGGTCGAGCGCGACTTCACCGTGGACGGGGTCCCCGGTGTCCTCTGGTCGCCG
The DNA here is from genome assembly GCF_033792805.1 of Streptomyces sp. PA03-1a. Taxonomy (NCBI): domain Bacteria; kingdom Bacillati; phylum Actinomycetota; class Actinomycetes; order Kitasatosporales; family Streptomycetaceae; genus Streptomyces; species Streptomyces sp. PA03-1a. The sequence continues at coordinate 5,644 of NZ_JARAVO010000367.1, read as the reverse complement.
GCTGCCGGCGCCCAGCCCGCGCCTCTGGTTCTGATGGGGCACGGCGGCGGCAACCACAAGAAGCACCCAGCGATGTCCGGCCGGGCGCAGCGCCTGGTGACCGGCTGCGGCTTCCACGTCGCCGTCCTTGACGCTCCCGGTCACGGCGACCGGCCGCGCACGGCGCACGACGAAGCGGAGATCGCCGAGCTGTTCCGGGCGCGGGCGGCCGGCGAGCCGGAAGGCCCGATCGTCGTCCGCTACAACGACCACCTGGCGGCGCTCGCCGTGCCCGAGTACCGGGCGCTCCTGGACGCCCTCCAGGAGCTTCCGGAGATCGGCACCGACGGGCCGGTCGGCTACTGGGGCATCAACATGGGCACCGCGATCGGCGTGCCGTTCGTGGCAGCCGAACCCCGGATCACGGCTGCGGTCTTCGGCCAGCACTGGCCCGACGTCCTGGCCGAGAAGGCGCAGCAGATCACCATTCCGGTCGAGTTCGACCTGCAGTGGGACGACGAGCACATCTCCCGCGAGGAGGGACTCGCGCTGTTCGACGCCTTCGCCTCGAAGGAGAAGTCACTGCACGTGAACTCGGGCAAGCACAAGGAGCTGCCCCGCTTCGAGGCTGACAGCGCGGTCCGCTTCTTCGCCCGGCACCTCGGCGAAACGGTCACCGCGTCGGCCTGAGGTGCGCGGTTGCGGCGCCCGGCTTGCCGGCCGGGCGCCGCAACCGCGGCCTCGGGTCGAGCGGGTCACGGGGCGGTCATCATGGGCGGATGCCGCATTCGCCCGTACACCTGCCCACCGCTCTCGTCGCGAGGTACCGGGCGGTCGACCGGGAGGTCGTGGGCTCCGCCCTCGTCGACACGCCGCGCCATCTCGACGCGCTGACGGCGGACATCGGCACGCACGGGATCCTCGTGCCGCTCCGCCTCGGCTTCAACGAGGAGTTCGCGACGCTCGACGGCAACCACAGGATCGCCGTGGCCATCCGGCTGGGCCTGGCAGAGGTCCCGGTGGCGTTGGCCGCGGAACCGCTGCCCCCCCGGCCAGGTCACGCGCGGCCCATGCTTCCCGAGGACCGTGCGCCACGGCGAGGTTGGCCCCCGAGCACTCGCCGGCGTAGGCGTCGTCCCCGGGCCTCAGCACGGGGCCCGACACGGCGGACGCCAGCCTCCTGGCGTCCCGTGCCGGCGTACGCCCCGGAGACCTACCGCAGGCTGGGCGAGGTGAAGGCGCGGTACGACCCGGACAACCTCTTCCGGTTCAACCACAATATCCCGGCCGCGCGATGATGAGCCCTCACCACCACGTCGTGGGGTAGACCTGCCGCCTCAAGCGGGAGGAGACCATCTGCACCGCTACGAGGAGCACCGTGCCGGCGGCCAGCAACGGGACGAAGTGGGTGGCGGACGGGGTGGTGAGCATGATCATGACGGCGGTGGCCATGGCCGGCGGATGGGGCGTCCGCAGCAGCAGCACCAGCCCGCAGGCGATGCCGCAGCCCACGACGGCGGCCCAGGGGCCGTGCCAGCCGAGGGCCAGCACCCCGAAGCACACGAGGCAGGACAGCATGTGGCCGCCGATGACGTGGCGGGGCTGGGCGAGGGGGGATTCAGGGGTCGCGGTGACGATCGCCATCGTGGCCGCGAGCGGCGGCACGAGCACCGTCTGGTGCGTGAGCGTGCCCAGCGCCACCAGCACGGCCAGTCCGACCGAGGTCGTGACGGCCGCCGAGGCGATCGTCCGCGGGGGCAGCCGCGGCAGGTGGTGCTTGCGGCGGCGTTCGGGCGCCGGCTCCGCCTGGCGGGGCGCGGCGTCGGCGGTCCTGGTCGCCCCGGGCGTGTCAGTCGCCATGGGGGTGACCGGTCTCGGGGCGGGGCGGGGCACAGGCCCCCGGGGCGCGCGGAATCAGCATGGGGACTCCTCGGAACCATCCCCGTATCCGGCCCACGGCGGCTCTTCCGTGACGACGGGGATCACCCCTCGATCGTGGCGTCGCCGCGCGGGGCACGTCCAAGACCGCCTTCCTATCGCTTGATCGAAGGCCTCTATCGATCCGCCCGGGGGCGCGCCGGGGAGTTCATCCGCCGTGGCCCTAACGGACCGCACGCACCTGGGCGATGAGCACACCGCCGAGCAGCGTGACGAGCGCGGTCGCGAGGTACAGGCCGGTGTAACCGCCGAGGTGGGCGATGACGGGGGCGGCGACGGCGGGGGCGAGCACCTGGGGGCCGGAGTTGGCGATGTTGATGACGCCGAGGTCCTTGGCCCGGTTCTCGGCGGCCGGGAGGACCTGGGTCACCAGGGCCTGGTCCACGGCCAGGTAGATCCCGAAGCCGGCGCCCAGCACCGCGGCCGCGGCCATGGCGGCGGGCCAGGTGTGGACGCAGGCCAGCAGGACCGCACCGAGGGCCATGACGACGGCGCAGAGCCGGACGAAGACCTTGCGGCGGCCGGCCCGGTCGGAGAGCACGCCCACCGGGACGGCGGTGAGCGCCGCGCACAGGGTGTAGATCAGGGTGAGGACCAGTACGCCCGTGTCGGGGTCCTCGAGGCCGACCGAGTCGGTGAGGTAGTAGAGCAGGTACAGCGTGCCCATCGCGTTGCCCAGGTTGATCAGGAAGCGGGTCAGCCAGGCCCAGCCGAAGTCCGGGTGGCGGCGCGGGCTCACCCACAGGCCGGCGACCAGGCGCCGCGGGTCGAGGGGCGGACGCAGCGCACGGGGCAGCGCGGGTTCGCCGAAGCGGAGCACGAAGGGCAGCGCGAGGACGACGGTCAGCAGCGCGATCGTCGCGTAGCCCGAGGCGACCCCGGTGACCACGGTGGTCGTGACGACGGCGCCGATGACCAGGCCGAGCGACTGGGTGATGCCGGTCCACCCGGAGACCTCGGCGCGCTGGGCGACCGGCACACGGTCGGCGATGGGCGTGGTGACCCCGGCGAGCATGGCGTTGAGCCCGGCCTGGGCGAGGCACCAGCCGAGGGCCACGCCGAGGACGGTGTGCTGACCGGACGTGACCAGCAGTCCCGCCGCCCCGGCGAGCGCGCCGCCGACGATCCACGGCCGGCGGCGCCCGAACCGGGAGGCCGTCCGGTCGGACAGGGCGCCGGCCACGGGGTTGGCGACCATCGCGACCAGGGCGCCCGCGCCGGTCACCCAGGACAGCGCCGTGTGCTTCCCGGCCGGGTCGATGTGTTCCAGTTGCAGCGGCAGCAGGATCTGGATCGGGGTCATGAAGGCCATGAAGACGGCCAGGGTGGCCAGGCTGAGCAGGGCGGTCCAGGCCGGACGGACCCGGGCGACCGGTTCGGCCGACAGGGTGTCCGGGTGTGGGCGGCGTCCTCACCGGTGTGGCGCATGCGGTTCCCCCTGCAGCACCCGAGAACATGAGGTCATCTCATGTTCGCGCGAGTGTAGTGCCGGGCCGGCGGGCCGCCAAGGGATACGGACGCATCAGGGCGCGGTGCGGCGTGCCTGCGCGATGCGCTCCCGGTACCAGTGGTAGGAGGCCTTCGGCGTCCGCCGCTGGGTCGCGTAGTCGACGTGGACGAGCCCGAAACGCTGGTGGTAGCCCTCGGCCCATTCGAAGTTGTCCAGCAGCGACCAGGTGAAGTAGCCGCGGACGTCGACCCCGCGGGCGTGCGCGGTCTCGACGGCCTTGATGTGGGTGCGCAGGTAGTCGATGCGGGCCTCGTCCCGGACCTCGCCGTCGTCCGAGGGGTGGTCGGCCTGGGAGCAGCCGTTCTCGGTGATCCAGACGGGCGGGAGCGCGGCCCCGTACCGCGCGTCGAGACCGGTGAGCAGTTCGGTGAGGCCGTCCGGCACCACCGGCCAGCCGAAGGCCGTGCGCGGGTACGGGGGACCGGGGACGGCCGCGTCCGGTTCCAGGATGTCGAAGGGCAGGCCGGCCTCCGCCGAAGGGGCGGCGATCCATGTGGGGTTGTAGTAGTTGACGCCCAGGCCGTCGAGGGGCGCGGCGACCACCGCGAGGTCGCCCTCGTGGACCACGCCGCCCCACGTCGGGTCGGTCAGCCCGTACGCGGACAGGTCGGGGTAGCCGCCGAGCAGCAGCGGGTCGGTGAACAGCCGGTTGTGCAGCGTGTCGTAGGCCGCGGCGGCGGCGTGGTCGGCGTCGGTGGCGCCCTCGCGGGTCCGCACCGGGGTGCAGTTGTTGGCGATCAGCACCTGCGCGGGGACGGCGGCGTGCGCGCGCAGCGCGGCGGTGGCGAGCCCGTGCCCGAGCAGCTGGTGGTGGGCGACGGGCAGCGCCTCCAGCATCAGGGCGCGGCCGGGGGCGTGGGTGCCGAAGGCGTAGCCGAACACCATGTGGACGAAGGGCTCGTTGAGGGTGATCCAGCGCGTGACCCGGTCGCCGAGGCGCCCGGCGACGACGGCCGCGTACTCGGCGAAGTGGCGGGCCGTGTCCCGGTTCAGCCAGCCGCCCCCGTCCTCCAGCGCCTGCGGGAGGTCCCAGTGGAAGAGGGTCGGCGTGGGGGTGATGCCGGCGGCGAGGAGTTCGTCCACCAGGCGGTCGTAGAAGCCGAGTCCGCGCGGCTCGACGCGGCCCCGGCCCTCCGGCAGGACGCGCGGCCAGGAGATCGAGAAGCGGTAGGCGTCGAGCCCGAGGCCCTTCATCAGCGCGACGTCCGCGGTGTGGCGGTGGTAGTGGTCGCAGGCGACCTCACCGGTGTGGCCGTCGCGGACCGCACCGGGCCGGGCGCTGAAGGTGTCCCACACGGACGCCCCCTTGCCGTCCTCGGCGACGGCGCCCTCGATCTGGTACGCGGCGGTGGACGCACCCCAGCTGAAGGAGGCGGGAAGCGGGGACATCGGGATCCTCTCCTCTGCCGTACGCGAAGAACATGAGGGTTGCTCATGTTGGGCCTCGCCAACGTACACCCGATCCGGCAGAGTGGGACCATGCAGGCACCCACCGATCCGTCCGGCCCCCTCCGCCGTCGCCCCGTGCAGCAGCGCAGCCGGGAACGTTTCGACCGGATCCTGGACGCCTGCGCGCACCTGCTGGACGAGGTCGGCTACACGGCGCTCACCACCAAGGAGGTGGCCCGGCGCGCCGACGTCCCGATCGGGACGCTGTACCAGTTCTTCCCCGGCGTCGACGGGCTGCTGGGCGCGCTGGCCGAACGGAACCTGGGGCACTTCGCCGACCGGCTCGCCCGCCGGGTGGAGGCCGAACGCCCGCCGCGGATCGGGGCGATGGTGGACCTGGCGATCGAGGAGTACGTCGCGATGCGCCGCGCCGTACCGGGCTTCGGCGTGGTGGACTTCGGGGCGATCGGCCGCGAGGACCCCCGCAGCGTCCACCTCCTCGACGCGGTGCTGGAGAACAACGCGGCCGTCGCCGACCGGCTCTGGTTCCTCGTCGGCGGGCTGCTCGGCGACCAGGACCAGGCCGCCGCGCGCGTGCGGCTGCACGTCGCCCTCGAGTCCGCCGACGCGGTCCTGCGACTCGCCTTCCGCCGGGACCCCGAGGGCGATCCGGTGCTGATCGCCGAGTGCAAGCGGCTGCTGCGGGGCTACCTGGGCGGGTGACGGACACGCCGGAGCCCCGTGGTGCCGTCAGGGGGCGTCACGGGGCTCCGGTGGGTGTGTGCTGCCGGCCGGTGGTGTGCCGGGGTCAGCCCTTGCGGGCGGTGA
>NZ_JARAVO010000366.1:0-6321 GCF_033792805.1 Streptomyces sp. PA03-1a | reverse complement strand
AACTCGTGACTCCTTTTATTTCGTCGGCACCGTACGATTGTGTTGAGAGTCATTTTTCTTTTTAATGAACCGGCGACCAACGATATGTACACAGGGCTAGTCGTCGGGAGGCGAAGATGTGACTAAGAGACAGGGCTCGCACCGCGCCCCTGCCGCCGGTCGCCCCGCCGCCCACCCAGCCGTACGGCGGTCCCGTCGGGCCCTCCGGGCCCATGGGCCCGTCCGGTCCGGTGGGCCCGGTGTGGGGCACGCCGGTGCCGGCCGCCCCCGCGCCCAAGAAGCGCGGCAACGGCGGCCTGGTCGCCGCCGTCCTGGTCGCCGCGCTCGTCGCGGGCGGCATCGGCGGCGGGGTCGGCTTCTGGGCCGCGGACCGCAACGACAGCTCCTCCTCGACCACCGTCTCCTCGGTCGGCAACCCCAAGGACCTCAGCCGTGCCGCCGACTCGGTCGCGGGCATCGCCAAGCAGGCCCTCCCCAGCGTCGTCACGATCGAGGCCACCGGCCGCCAGGAGAGCGGCACCGGCACCGGCTTCGTCTACGACAAGGAGGGCCACATCCTCACCAACAACCACGTCGTGGCCCCCGCCGCCGACGGCGGCAAGCTCACCGCCACGTTCTCCGACGGCAAGAAGTACGAGGCCGAGGTCGTCGGCCGCGCCCAGGGCTACGACGTCGCCGTCGTCAAGCTCAAGGGGGTCACCCCCGACAAGCTCACCCCGCTCGCCGTCGGCGACTCCGACAAGGTGGCCGTCGGCGACTCCACCATCGCCATCGGCGCCCCCTTCGGGCTCTCCGGCACCGTCACCACCGGCATCGTCAGCGCCCTGCACCGCCCCATCGCCTCCAGCGACGGGGAGGGGTCCAACGCCTCCTACATGAGCGCCATACAGACCGATGCCTCGATCAACCCCGGCAACTCCGGCGGCCCCCTCCTGAACTCCGAGGGCGCTGTCATCGGCATCAACTCCGCGATCCAGTCCACCGGCAGCGACGGCACCTCCCAGTCCGGCAGCGTGGGCCTGGGCTTCGCCATCCCGATCGACCAGGCCCGCCGCGTCGCCCAGGACCTGATCAAGAACGGCGAGCCCGTCTACGCCGTCATCGGCGTCCATGTCGACTCCAGCTACAGCGGCGAGGGCGCCAAGATCGCCACCGGCGCCGACGCCGTCACCTCCGGCGGCCCCGCCGACCAGGCGGGCCTGCGCTCCGGCGACGTCATCACCAAGTTCGACGACACCGTGGTCGACTCCAGCCCCACCCTCATCGGCGAGATCTGGCAGCACGAGCCCGGCGAGAAGGTCAACCTCACGTACACCCGTGACGGTCAGACCCGTACCGCCACCCTCACTCTCGGCGAACGCAAGGGCGACAGCAGCAGCTGAGCCGACCCGTTAGGCTGTCCCCGCGCCGCCCGGCCCACCAGCCGGACCTCGCGGCGCGGGGAGAGTTGCCCGAGCGGCCTAAGGGAACGGTCTTGAAAACCGTCGTGGCAGCGATGTCACCGTGGGTTCAAATCCCACACTCTCCGCACAGGCCGGCGAAGGCGCTGGACAGAAGGGGTGCCCCAAGACACGGGGGCGCCCCTTCTTCGTGCACGATGGTCGGAGACCGGACCGTGCTGAACTTCGGGTAGCGGGGTGCACGCAGGAGGCGCGGGGATGAGCGTGATGTGGGCGGCGACCGCGCCGGAATCGGAGAGGCGCTCGGACGTGGCGGCTCTGGCGGAGCGTGTCGGCGAACTGCGCACCCGTGGCCAGGGGTACGTCGAAGTCCGGCTGCCAGGCGGTGGCTTTCCCCTGCTGGCTCTGGGCTTTCGCGGTGATCAAGCGGTCATCCATCTGTGCGATGACGCGGACAGGTCGTCCCTTCTCCGCGGCGATGGCACCGCCGCGGCGGATGCCGTGGTCGAAGTCCCGGTCATGGACGACCTGGTTGTCTTCAGCGGCGATGTCGTCCTGGCTGTCGATCGCGCCTGGCTCCTGGTTCGTACCTTCATCCAGGCGGGGACGCCTGGCGAACTGGGCGAGTGATGCCAGTTGTGACCACGGCGCGAGCCCCGCGTGCCTGAACGGCACCGCCGCAACAGTCCCCGGACGAGTGCGACGGCGTGCCGGCCGGATCGCCGGAGGCCGAACCTCGGTCCTGAGCAGGGGCTTTATTGGTCGCCTACACGCTGGGGGGAAGGTCTTGAGAACCGTCCTGGCGGCGATGTCACCGTGGCTCACGCCCCACGCCCCACGCTCTCCGCACCGGGCCGGCGAATGCGCTGGACGGAAGGGGTGCCCCAAGACACGGGGGCGCCCCTTCTTCATGCGGCGGGGATGGGTGAACGCCTCGACGCCGCGTACGCCGGCCCTGTCGGGGTCGGCCGTCCGGCGAACCGCCGGTGTCGGTGACGGGACGGTGGGGGCGGGGGTGAGAGAATACGCTTAACGGTCAAACCGGGCATGGGATCTGCTCGCGTGCCGCGGGCGGTCACCGCGCCGGTCCCGGCCGCCGTCCCGAACGGCAAGGGCTGATCACCATGACGGGTGTCGCGCTCCTGGGTGTGCTGCTGGCCTCGGCCGGTGGCCTGGCCTATGCCCGTCGACGGTTCCCGGTGGCGTTCTGGCTGCTGTTCGGGCTGCCGCTGGCCTGGGGGCGGTTCCTGTCGACCTACGGTTCCACGATGGCGGCATGCGGGCTGGCCGTACCGCCGTCGTGGGCGCGGGCGTTGGCGGGGCGTGCGGCGGGGCGCAGGGAGGTGCGGCCGGTGCCGCCGAGGATCCGCCGGGTGGGCGGCTCGCTGACCGGCATGCGGGTGCGGCTGCGCCTGCCGGGCGGGCTGGAGCCGGCCGATGTGGCCGCGGCGTCCAACCGGTTGCGCCACGCGTGGGGCGTGCACGCGGTGCACGTGGTCGAGCTCGGCCCCGGGGTGGTCGAGTTGCGGATGACCGGCTACGACGTGCTCCGCGACGTACGGATGCCGCGCCGCCTGCCGTCCGGCCCGATGGTGGTGCCGGTGGCGCTGCGGGACGACGGGACCGCCTTCGTGCGGAACTACCGGGAGATCCCGCACGCGCTCACCCTCGGGGCGAACCAGTCGGGCAAGTCGGTGTACCAGCGCAACCTGATCATGAACCTGGCCCGGTTGCCCGTGGCCCTGGTCGGGATCGACTGCAAGGGCGGGGTGGAGCAGATCCCGTACGCGTCCCGGCTGTCGGCCCTGGCGACCGACCGGGAGCAGGCGGCGGAGCTGCTGGACGCGCTGGTGGGGGAGATGGAGCACCGGTTCGCGGTGCTCAAGGAGTGCCAGCGCACGGCGCTGGACGCCCCGGAGGAGGAGGTGGCCTCCGACATCTGGGGGCTGCCCGCGTACGTGCGGCCGGTGCCCGTCGTGGTGCTGGTCGATGAGGTCGCCGAACTGTTCCTCAGCACGACGAAGAAGGACGAGGAACGCCGGGACCGCATGGTGGCGAACCTGATCCGGCTGGCGCAGCGGGCCCGCGCGGTCGGCATCTACCTGGAGATCTGCGGGCAGCGCTTCGGGGTGGAGCTCGGCAAGGGCGCCGCGACGCTCCGGTCCCAGCTCTCCGGTCGCGTCGTGCACCGCGTCAACAAGCAGACCGCCGAGGTGGGCCTGGGCGACATCTCGTCCGAGGCGATGGCCGCCGCGACCGCCATCGCCCCGGACCGGGTGGGGGTCGCGGTGGCGGGCGACGCCTCAGGGGGCTGGTCCCACATCCGCACCCCGCTGGTGTCGATCGCCGAGACCGCGGCCGTGTGCCGTGCCCACGCCCATCTGGTGCCCGACCTGCCGGCCCTGGACCGGTACCGCCCCTCCGCCGCGGGCGAGGAGGACGGACCGGCGGAGCCCGGGCCCTTCCCCCGGCCCCGCTCGGGCCCCGAGTGAGGACCGGTAGCCTCGCGGGGTCGTTCGCCGGTGCGGAGGAGGGGATCGTGATGGCAGCAGCGGGGTTTCCGCTGATCGAGCCGTACGCGTCGGGGCTGCTCGACGTCGGGGACGGGCAGCGCGTCTACTGGGAGACCAGCGGGAACCCGGACGGCAAGCCGGTCCTGTGCGTGCACGGGGGACCGGGCTCCGGGGGGAAGCGGGGCAGCAAGAAGACCTTCGATCCCGAGGTGTACCGGATCGTGCTGTTCGACCAGCGGGGGTGCGGGCAGAGCCTGCCGCACGCCTCGGACCCGGCGGTGTCGCTCGAGCACAACACGACCGAGCACCTGATCGCCGACATGGAGCGGCTGCGCGAGCACCTGGGCGTCGAGCGGTGGATGCTGTACGGCGGTTCGTGGGGCTCGACGCTGATCCTGGCGTACGCGCAGCGGTACCCGGAGCGGGTGTCGGAGATCGTGATCGTCGGGGTCACCACGACCCGGCGGGAGGAGATCGACTGGCTCTACCGCGGCGTGGCCCGGCTGGTGCCGGGGCCGTGGGAGACGTTCCGGGACGGGGTGCCGCCCGGTGAGCGGGACGGGAACCTGCCGGCCGCGTACGACCGGCTGCTGAACGGCCCGGACGCCGCGGCGCGGGAGAAGGCCGTACGCGACTGGGTCACCTGGGAGGACGCGGTCATCGCCCATGAGACCAACGGCAAGCCGGGGGCCTACGGTGACCGGCCGGACGACGACCTGGTCGCCTTCGTGCGGATCTGCGCGCACTACTTCGCCAACGGCGCCTGGCTGGAGGAGGGGCAGTTGCTGCGGGACGCGCACCGGCTCGCCGGGATCCCGGGGGTGCTGATCCACGGGCGTCTCGACCTGGGCAGTCCGCTGACGACCGCGTGGGAGCTGGCGAAGGCGTGGCCCGACGCGGAGCTCCAGGTGATCGACGACTCCGGTCACACGGGCAGCCCCACCATGGGGGAGGCGGTCGTGGCGGCGGCGCGGCGCTTCGGCACGCGCTGACGCGGACGGTCACTCGCCGCGGGGCCGCTCACTTGCCGCGGGGACGGGGCGGGACGATGTCGAGCACGGCCATCATGCCCATGTCCTCGTGGTTGAGGATGTGGCAGTGCAGCACCGTCCGGCCGGTGAAGTCCGTGAAGGGGATGCGGATCACGACCCTGCCGCGGGCGGGCACGTTGACCGTGTCGAACCAGCGGTGGTCCGGGTCGCCGGCCTTCCCGTTGGTGCTCATCAGCTGGAACTGGTTGGTGTGGACGTGGAAGGAGTGCTCCTCGTCGCTGTCGTTGCGGACGGTCCACTCCTCGACGGTGCCGAGGACGGAGGTGAAGTCCACCCGGTCCGGCGCGTAGGTCCGGCCGTTGACGTAGAACACGTCGCCCGCCGCGTTCTCGGTGAACACCACCGTCTTGCGGTCCGCGACCGTGGCGTGCGCCAGGTCCTCGTTGGGCGCGAAGTCCGTCGGGATCCGCGCCGGGGTCACGGGGGCGCCGCCGGTCACGACGGTGGCCAGGTCGGTGCGGGGGAACCGGTTGCCGGCCTTGCCGGTGTCGTAGGCGAGGGTCTCCAGCGTCGTGGTGCCGGGCCGGCTGCCGCCCTGCACCAGGACGTCGAACCGGGCGCCGGCGGCGATGACCAGCGTGTCCGCGGCGTAGACCCTGCGGACCGGGTAGCCGTCCTGCGCGATCACGTGGAAGCGGCTGCCCTTCAGGTGCAGGCGGTAGTAGATGTTGGCGCCGATGTTGGCCAGCCGCCACAACTGGGTCTCGCCGGGCCGGAGGCCGATCACCGGGTTCTGCTGCCCGTTGACGGTGCGGTTGGTGCGCGTCCCGATCTTCAGTTTATGGGTCCTGATCGCGTCGCCGTGGAACTGGAAGTCCTTGAGCGCGACGACGTGCTCGGTGATCCCGCGCAGGGACGGGGGCAGGTACCGCCGCAGGCCGTCCACGACGATGACGCCCGACTCCCCGCCCGCGACCTGGGCGGCGGACATCATGTCGGCGTGCGAGTGGTACCAGTAGGTGCCGGGCGTGATGGTGCGCGGCAGCCGGTAGGTGTAGTGGTGGCTCCGGCCGTACGTGATGGCGATGAAGATGTCGTCCGCGGGGCTGCGCGGTGAGACGTGGAGCCCGTGCACGTGGACGTTGGTGTCCTCGCGCACCCGGTTGGTCATGGTGAGGTCGATGCGGTCGCCGGGCCGTACGCGCAGCGTCGGCGGCATGTACCTCCCGTTGTAGGTGAGGGCGTACAGCCGGTGGTCGCCGACCCGGACCTTGCGGCGCTCGACGACGATGGCCGCCTTGAGGACCCCGTCGCGGCTGACCAGTTCCGGGGGGTCCTGCAGCCGTGGGCCGGGTCCCGCCGGGGGCGCCTGCCGGTCCTGCGGGGGGGGCCGGCCCCGGGCTCTTACACAAACCT
>NZ_JARAVO010000365.1:0-6353 GCF_033792805.1 Streptomyces sp. PA03-1a | reverse complement strand
CCCCAGTGACGACCCCCGCGGAACACCGCACATCACCCCCCACGACAGCACCGCCCCGTCAAGGAGAACTGATGCGTTACACGACCTTCGGACACCGGACCGGACTGCGCGTCTCGGAGTACGCCCTCGGCACCGGCAACTTCGGCACCCGCTGGGGCGCCGGCGCCGACCCGGACGAGTCCCGCCGGATGTTCGACAGGTTCGCCGAGGCCGGCGGCACCTTCCTCGACACCGCCGACAACTACCAGTTCGGCGAGTCGGAGGAACTGCTCGGCCGCTTCATCGCCGCCGACCGCGACCACTTCGTCGTCGCCAGCAAGTTCAGCGTCGCCTCGACACCGCAGGTGGACATCTCCAGGACCGGCAACAGCCGCAAGAACATGATCCACTCGGTGGACGCGAGCCTGAAGCGCCTCGGCACCGACTACATCGACCTGTACTGGGTCCACTTCCCGGACGACCTGACGCCGATCGAGGAGATCCTGCGCGGCCTGGACGACCTGGTGAGCTCCGGCAAGATCCTGCACGCCGCGCTGTCGAACTTCCCCGCCTGGCGCGTCTCCCGCGCCGTCACCCTCGCCGAGCTGAAGAACTGGGCCCCCGTCGCCGGCATCCAGGTCGAGTACAGCCTCGTGGAGCGCACCGCGGACCGCGAGGTGCTGCCGATGGCCGAGAGCCTCGGGCTGGGCGCCGCCCTGTGGTCCCCGCTCGGCGGCGGCCTGCTCACCGGCAAGTACCGCGGCGGCGACGAGGGCCGGCTCAGCGACCTGAAGACGCTGATCCACACCGAGTCGTCCGCCCAGAAGACCGCGGTCGTCGACACCGTCCTGGACATCGCCAAGGAGACCGCGGCCACTCCGGCGCAGGTGTCCGTGGCCTGGCTGCGCGAGCGGGGCGCCCGCGCCGCGACGTCCTTCGTGCCGATCATCGGCCCGCGCAACACCGCCCAGCTCGAGGACTACCTCGGCGCACTCGACGTGCAGCTCACCCCGGAGCAGTACACGCGGCTGAACGAGGTCAGCGTCGTACCGCTCGGCGCCCCCCACGAGGCCACCGCCGGCGTGCTGGAGCGGGTCCGCGGCGGCGACTCCTCCCTGGTGGTCGAGCCGCCCCGGCCGGTCGCCTGACCCCCAGTGACGGCGCGGCCCCGGTCACGACCGACCGGGGCCGCGCCCGCCCGGGGCTCCGGTGGACCGGATTCCCCCGGTCCGCGATGCTGGGGTTCCGCACCACGACTGCGGGGCGGCGAGGAGAGGAAGGACGGCGCGGCATGCCCATCATCTCGCGGGGATTCCACGGCCGGCGCCCCACATCGGGCAACGAACTCCCGCCGGGACAGTACGAGACCTTCGACTTCCCCGTCATGTCCGCAGGACCCACCCCGCGGATCACCCGGGACGACTGGGAGTTCACCGTCACCACCGAGGACGGCACCCGCCACCGGTGGGACTGGGCGGAACTCATGGCACTGCCGGCCGAGACGCCGACCGTCGACCTGCACTGCGTGACCAAGTGGTCGAAGTTCGGCACCCACTGGCGGGGCGTCTCCCTGGACGTGCTGCTCGCCGACGTCGAGACCGCCGCCGAGTACGCGCTGGTTCACTCCTACGGCGGCTACACCACCAACCTGCCCCTGGAGGACCTCCTCGACGGGCAGGCGTGGATCGCCCACGAGTACGACGGTGACGAGCTCGCCCCGGAGCACGGCGGCCCCGCCCGGCTGCTGGTCCCGCACCTGTACCTGTGGAAGTCGGCGAAGTGGGTCCGCGGCATCCGGCTGCTCCTGGACGACGAGCCGGGCTTCTGGGAGAGCGTCGGCTACCACGACTACGGAGACCCATGGCGCGAACAGCGGTACCAAGGCGACTAGGCGACCGTCTGCGCTGGCAGGCCGCCGAACTGGTGGAGCGGCGCGCCGAGTCCGAGGCGGCGTGGACCCTCGTGTTCGACGTGCCCGGCTGGCCCGGCCACCTGCCCGGACAGCACCTCGACGTCCGGCTCACCGCGGAGGACGGCTACAGCACCCAGCGCAGCTACTCCCTGGCGTCCGCGCCCGACGGCGACCGGATCGAACTGACCGTCCAGCGCGTCGAGGACGGCGAGGTCTCGCCCTACCTGACCGACGACCTCGCCGTCGGCGACGCCGTCGAGATCCGCGGCCCCGTCGGCGGCTGGTTCGTCTGGCGCCCCGAGCAGACCGAACCGGTCCTGCTGGTCGCGGGCGGCTCCGGGCTCGTCCCGCTCATGGCGATGGTCCGCGCCCGCGCCGCGGCGGGCAGCCGCGCGCCGTTCCGGCTGCTGTACTCCGTGCGCACGCCCGGGGACCGGTTCTACGCGGCCGAACTGGACCGGGGCGAGCCCGGTCTCGACACGACGTACGTCCACACCCGCTCGGCGCCGGACGGCGGGACCCGCCCCGCGGGCCGGCTCCAGGCGCGCGACCTGGCCGAATGGGGCTGGCCCGCGGACTTCGAGCCCACCTGCTACGTGTGCGGCCCCACCGGCTTCGTCGAGACGGCCGCGGGCCTGCTGGTGGCCCTGGGCCACTCCCCGGACCGGATCCGCACCGAGCGTTTCGGTCCCAGCGGGGGATGACCTCGCGCCACCGCACCGGAAGGAGACCACCCCGCCCATGACCGAGCGCTACGCCGCCCGCGTGATCGAGGTGCCCGACGAGGGCATCCGCCTCCACCCGACGGAGGGCTCGGCACCGCCCGAGCAGCCGACCGAGGTCAACCTGCTCGGCATGGCCGTCGCCATGGCCCTCGGTGCGGCCGGCTACGAGCACCACCCCACCCTGCGCGACCCCCGGTTGCAGACCCTGGACGCGCTGCTCGCGGGCGAGGCCGTGATGCCCTGGCGTCCCCCCGCCGCCGAGACCGGGACCGCTGCGTACGTCGAGTGCGAGCGGTCCGGCTCCGGTGTCTTCACGTGCGCGGTCCGGTACCGGCCCGCCGACGGGGCCTGAGCGCTGCCCGTGCCCCTGGGGGTGGTACCGCGGTTCCCAGGTTCACCGGGGCCTCCCCGACCTGCGATGGAGGGCGCCGCGCCCGCTGTTCCAACGGATCGACGGGTGGTGGTCCGGAGACGGACGCCACGGAGACCGCGGATGAGGAGAGCAGTGCCGATGCTTGCCACCGTCACCGCCCCCGAGGACCGATGGTTCGTGGGATTGCGGTTCAGCACGGCCCGGGGTGCCGTGCGCAGCCACTACTACGTGGTCGGCGAGGCCGCCGACGCGGAGGACGCCGTGCGGACCGCCATGCTGCGCGCCGCGGACGCGTACGAGTGCGCGGCGCGGGGGAACGCCGTGATCGACGGCGTCGAGGTGCGCCGTCTGCGCTGGAACCCCCTGGGCTGGGCCTACCTCACCGCCTCGGACCGGGACGCCGGCGCAGCCCTGTACCTCGGGCACGGCGCCACGGCGGACTCCTGACCCTCGGCCGGGCGGGGGACGGAGGCGGGACGGCGTGGAGCACCTGATCACCCGGGACGACTCCGGGCGCATCCCTCTCGACCGACCCGAGCCGCTGCGCAGAGTGGGCCTGGGACACCTGTTCCTGGGCCACCACGAGGAGTCCGTCGCCCTCCTGGAGTGCTCACTGGCGCTCGCCGGCGGGCGGTTCGCCGTCGCCGTGCCCTCCGTGCGGGCCCTGCGCCGGGCCGAGGCACACGCCCCCGGGGCCGCCCCCGAGGAGGTGTGCGACGAGATCGTCTACAAGGTGCTGCGCGGTGCGACCCCGCAGGACGGCGCCGCCCTGCTGCTGGCCAGGACCCGGACCATCGCCCCCGACCCTGTCTCCAGCTGGACCTTCCCCGCCGAGGCGCCCTCCGTCCGCGAGGCCCGCCGCGCCGCGCACGGCCGGCTGGCGCAGTGGGGGCTGGAGAACCACGCCCCGGTCACCGACCTGGTCGTCAGTGAACTCGCCACCAACGTCATCCGGCACGCGAAGGGCCCCATCCGGCTGCGGCTCATCCTCGACCGGGGGCTCACCGTCGAGGTGCACGACGACGCCGACACCGCGCCGTACCTGCGCCACGCCCGCCTGCAGGACGAGGGCGGACGCGGTCTGTTCATCGTCGCCTCCTTCACGCGGCACTGGGACACGCGGTACGAGGAGTCGGGCACGACGATCTGGGCCGAGCAGGAGCTGCCGAACCCCTGAGGCGGGCCCCCACTGGGGCCCGTTCGCCCGCGCCGCCCGTTGGGATGATCGCACCGCGCGGCACGTCCGATGTGCTGGGCGGGTGCGGTGCGAGCGTCTAACGTCACTGTGTGTCGCGACAGGTGACACCCCGCGACCGGCGGATACCGTCCGCCTCGGCGTCCACCGGGCCCCTGGGAGCACTGCGCACCATGAGCGAGCGATCCACCGTCCAATCGGTGACCTACGACCTGCTGCGGTCACTGCGGCTGACGACGGTCTTCGGCAACCCGGGATCCACCGAGGAGACGTTCCTCCAGGACTTCCCGGACGACTTCACCTACGTCCTGGCCCTCCAGGAGGCCTCCGTCATCGCCATGGCGGACGCCTACGCCCAGACCACCCGCCGCCCGGCGCTGGTGAACGTGCACTCGTCGGCCGGGCTCGGCAACAGCGTCGGCAACCTGGTCGCCGCGTACCACGGGTACACCCCGCTGATCGTCACCGCGGGCCAGCAGCACCGCGAACTGGTCATCGGCGAGCCCTACCTGGGCAACCGCGAGGCGACGACCCTGCCCAAGCCGTGGGTGAAGTGGTCGTACGAGCCGGCGCGCGCGCAGGACGTGCCCGAGGCCTTCATGCGCGCCTACGCCGCGGCCCTGCAGCCGCCCGCGGGGCCGGTGTTCCTGTCCATCCCGCTCGACGACTGGAACCGGCCGCTGGCCGGCCCCGCCGTCCTGCGCGACGTCAGCACGGCGTACGCGCCGGACCCGGAGCGCCTGCGGCGCTTCGCCGCGCGCATCACCGCGAGCCGGCGTCCCGCCCTGGTCTTCGGGCCCGAGGTGGACCGCGCCGGCGGATGGCAGGCCGCCGTGGCGCTGGCCGAGCGGCTGAAGGCGGCGGTCTACAGCCCGCCGCTCGCGGACCGCGCGTCGTTCCCCGAGGACCACCCCCTCTACCGGGGCCCGCTCGGCATGTCGGTGCGGGCCATCGGCGAACGGCTCACCGGCCACGACCTGGTGGTCGTCATCGGGGCCGAGGTCTTCCGGTACTACCCGTACGTGCCCGGCGAGATCCTGCCGCCGCGGACCGAACTGCTGCACATCACGAGCGACCCGGCGGTCGCTGCGGCCGCCCGCGTCGGCGACAGCCTCCTGGGCGACGCCCGGATGGCGATCGAACTCCTCACCGAGGAGGTCGCCGACGGCGGCGACCGCGAGCGGCCCGAGCCCATGCCGCGCCCACGGCAGCTGCCGCAGACCCCGAGCAGCCCGCCGACGCCCGCCGAGGTCTACGCCGCCCTCGGCGAGGTCCGCCCGGAGCACGCCGTCTTCGTCAACGAGTCCACCTCGACCATGGCCGAGCACGCCGAGTGGCTGCCCACCGTGGAGCCCGGGTCCTTCTTCGCCACCGCGAGCGGCGGCATCGGCTGGGCCCTGCCGGCCGCCGTCGGCATCGCCCTCGGCGACCGGGACCGCGGGGTCAGACGTCCGGTCGTGGGCCTGATCGGGGACGGTTCCTTCCAGTACTCGGTGCAGGGGCTGTGGACCGCGGTGCAGCAGGGGCTGCCCGTCGTGTACGTCGCGATGCGCAACGGGGAGTACTCGATCCTGAAGTCCTTCGCCGACCTGGAGCGGACCCCGGGCGTGCCCGGACTCGACCTCCCGGGACTGGACATCGTGTCCGTGGCGCGGGGCTTCGGCTGCCGTGCCGTCGAGGTGGCGAGCACGGCGGAGCTGGAGAAGGAGTTCACGGCCGCCCTGGAGTCCGGAGTCACCTCCGTCATCGTGGTGACCACCCGGCCCCAGAAGATCACCCTCTGAGGCGCGAGGAACGGAACGCCGTCATGGATCTGGGATGCCGGGACCACGTCCACCTGCTGACCGGCGGCAGCCGGGGACTCGGCCGGGCCGTGGCGGAGGTGCTGACCGCCGAGGGCGCCAGGGTGGTCACCGGACGCAGCGCCGCCTCCGTCGCGGACGCGGCCCGGGACCTGGGCGGTGACGCCCGCGTCATCGGCGTGGTCGCGGACAACGCCGACCCGGGCTCCGCCGACGAGTTCGTGGGCGCGGCGCTGCGGCACGTCGGCCGGCTGGACGGCGCCCTAGCTGTATTGCCCTGTGAGGTTGGGGACGCGGCTGGCGGGTGGTTTGCCGTTCAGCGCGGTGTGTCCGCGGTGGTGATTGTAGGTGTGGAGCCAGCGTGGGA
>NZ_JARAVO010000364.1:0-6461 GCF_033792805.1 Streptomyces sp. PA03-1a | reverse complement strand
GGGTGGTGCAGCGGCTGGGTGGCGTCACCGCGGAACTGGGGATCCGGGACGGGCGGGCCGTGCTGGGGTGGCGTAACGCGGCGGGAAAGGCCCTGAAGGGGGCCCCGGCCGTCGTGCGGCGCGAGCACGCGGGGGAGCTGACGCGGCTCAGGGCGACCGTCGGGGACATCGACCGGAAGCTGGCGGCGCAGGCCGCATGGCTGGAACGGCAGTTCCCGGAACGGCGCACGTGGGCGTACTCCGTGTGGCGGGAGCGGATGCTGGGCCATCCACTGCTCGGCACCCTCGTCCGGCGCCTGCTGTGGACGGTCGACGGGGTCGCCTGCGGGTGGGCCGACGGCGGCCTGCGCACCCTCGCGGGAGAGCGGGTCCTGGGTGGCGGGGAGGACGTCGTCGGACTGTGGCATCCCTGGGGGCGCGACCGCGCGGAGATCACCGCCTGGCGGGAGTGGCTGGAGCGGCACGGCGTCACGCAGCCCTTCCGGCAGGCCCACCGCGAGGTGTACGGCCTCGCGGACGCCGCACGCGTCACCGCCACGCACCACGTCCTGAGACAGCACCCGTTCGCCTCGCTGGCCGCCGCCCGCGGCTGGCGGTACCGCCTGCGCCTGCCGGTCGACGAGGCCTTCCCGCCCGCCACGCGCGAGCTCCCGCGGTGGGGGCTGCGGGCGGAGCTGCGGGTCCAGGGCGTCGACGGGGACGCCTTCGGCCACTTCGGCAGCCATTTGTACGTCGGCACGGACCAGGTGCGCTTCCTCCCGTTGCACGCCCCCGGGGACCGGGCCGCCGATCCGCTCCCGCTCGCCGACGTTCCGCCGCTCGTCCTCAGCGAAGTCCTGCGCGACGTGGACCTCTTCGTGGGCACCGCGGGCATCGGCAACGACCCCACCTGGCAGGACGGCGGCCCCGACGGCCGCTTCCGGGCCTACTGGGCGTCCTACGGCTTCGGCGAGCTGACCCCGTGCGCGAAGACGCGCCGCGAGGTGCTGTGCCGCCTCGTGCCGCGCCTGGCCATCGCCGGACGCTGCGGCGTCGAGGGCCGTTTCCTGCACGTCCGCGGCGACCGTCACACGTACCGGATCCACATAGGGTCCGGCAACGTCCTGATGTCCCCAGGCGACCGCCACCTGTGCGTCGTCCCGCCCGCCCACGCCTGCGTGGTCCCGGGCCCCCTGCCCTTCGAGGGCGACGCCATGCTGTCGGTGGTCCTCGGCAAGGCGCTGCTCCTCGCCCGCGACACGGAGATCACCGACCCGACGATCGTGAGCCGGCTGTGAAACGTGTGACGACCCCGGAATGCTCGCCCTGGGAGGACGAGGGCCGGATCGAGTTCATCGCCCGGCTCGCCGCGGAGGGGGAGGTGACCGAGCTGGCCGGGCACCTGCTGTCGGCGGCCGACTGCGAGGGCCACGGAGCCGTGTCCCGGCTGAGGGCGATGCCTCAGGAGCGGCGCATGGCCCTGGCCGGTCTCCTCGTCGAGCACGGCGAGGCACCGCACAAGGTGCCGGACGAGTCCGAAAGACCCTGGCTCGTGCTCGCCGCGGTCTCCCGCGGCTTCGCCGAGGACTCCTGGTGCGTGCGGTGGAACAGCATGCTGGAACGCGTGGCGGCGACCTGCTGGTGGACGCAGATCAGCGACGACGTGCCCATCCTCGCCGAGGCTCTGCTGGACGCCGGGCGTCCGCTGTCCGGCGAGGCGGTCGGCCTGCTCCGCAGATCCGCGTACGCGGGCCTCGGCTGGGCGCAGCTGCTGCTCGACCGCCTCCCTGAGCCGCCCCTCAACCCCGGTGAGCTCTGGTCCGACCGCGTCCTGGCGCAGCTGCCGGAACTCGGCGACCGCTGGCGTCACCTGATCCCGCATCTGCGTGCCGCCAAGCCGGCGCCCAGCGCGCGCTGGGACCGGGCGGCCGCCGCGCTCCTCGACGGCGTCGACGCCGAGACGGTACGCCGTACCGCCACCCCCTGGCTCGCGCTGGCCACCCACGGCTCCCACGACCCCTGGAACGTCATTGCCGTCCGCGGTATGGCCTGGCTGCTGTCGTCGCCGTCCGTGCCTTCCCACCCGGAGACCGTCCGCGTCCTGGGCGCCCTCGTCGAACGTCCCCCGGTCAAGACCGTCGTCGCCGGCGCCGGCATACGCGCCCTGGCCCGCCTGGGCGGTGACGCCGGCCGGGACGAGCTGCGCAGGCTCGCAGGGTGCGTCGGCCACACGGTGACCCGCAGGCAGATCGGCCGCGCGCTGGCCCCGTGAACGCCCGAGGGCCCCGCAGCCGGCTGACCGGCTGCGGGGCCCTCGGGGGAGCCTCGGCGGAGGGGATCAGAAGCGACGCGTGATGAGCGCGCGCTTGACCTCCTGGATCGCCTTGGTGACCTCGATGCCACGGGGGCAGGCGTCGGTGCAGTTGAACGTGGTGCGGCAGCGCCACACGCCGTCCTTGTCGTTCAGCACCTCGAGCCGCTGCTCGCCGCCCTCGTCACGCGAGTCGAAGATGAAGCGGTGGGCGTTGACGATGGCCGCCGGGCCGAAGTACTGGCCGTCGTTCCAGAAGACCGGGCAGGACGACGTGCACGCGGCGCACAGGATGCACTTGGTGGTGTCGTCGAAGCGCGCGCGGTCCTCGGCGGACTGCAGGCGCTCGCGCGTCGGCTCGTTGCCCTTGGTGATGAGGAAGGGCATCACGTCCCGGTAGGCCTGGAAGAACGGGTCCATGTCGACGACCAGGTCCTTCAGCACCGTCAGGCCCTTGATGGGCTCGACGGTGATGGGCTTGTCCGGGTTGATGTCCTTGATCAGGGTCTTGCAGGCCAGCCGGTTGCGGCCGTTGATGCGCATGGCGTCGGAGCCGCAGATGCCGTGGGCGCAGGAGCGACGGAACGTCAGCGTTCCGTCCATGTCCCACTTGATCTTGTGGAGGCCGTCGAGGACCCGCTCCTTGGGGTCGATCTCCAGTTGGAAGTCCTGCCAGGTGGCCTCCTCCGAGATCTCCGGGTTGAACCGGCGGATCCGGAAGGTGACCGTGATGTAGGGCGAGGCCTGGGCCTCGGCCTCGACCTTGTCGAGGGTCGCGGTGCTCATCAGTACTTACGCTCCATCGGCTGGTAGCGGGTCTGCACGACCGGCTTGTAGTCGAGACGGATCGCCTCGGTGCCGTCGGCACCCACCTCGCGGTACGCCATCGTGTGCCGCATGAAGTTGACGTCGTCGCGGTTCGGGTAGTCCTCGCGGTAGTGGCCGCCGCGGGACTCCTTGCGGGCCAGGGCCGAGACCGCCATGACCTCGGCGAGGTCGAGCAGGTTGCCGAGCTCGATGGCCTCGAGCAGGTCGGTGTTGAACCGCTTGCCCTTGTCCTGGATCGACACGTTCCGGTACCGCGCGCGCAGCTCGCCGATCTTCTCGACGGCGGTCTTGATGGTCTGCTCGGTGCGGAACACCATGACGTTCGCGTCCATGGTCTCCTGCAGCTCCTTGCGCAGCTGCGCGACCCGCTCGTTGCCGGTGGAGGAACGCAGCCGCTCCACCAGGTCGACCACGAACTGCGCCGGGGCCTCGGGGAGCTCGACGTAGTCGTGGTCCGCGGAGTACTCGGCGGCGGCGATGCCGGCCCGGCGGCCGAAGACGTTGATGTCCAGCAGCGAGTTGGTGCCGAGGCGGTTGGCGCCGTGCACGGAGACGCAGGCGACCTCGCCGGCGGCGTACAGGCCCGGGACGACGGTGGTGTTGTCCGACAGGACCTCACCCTGGACGTTGGTGGGGATGCCGCCCATGGCGTAGTGCGCGGTCGGCTGGATCGGGATCGGGTCCGTGTAGGGCTCGATGCCGAGGTAGGTCCGCGCGAACTCCGTGATGTCCGGGAGCTTGGCGTCCAGCTGCTCCGGCGGCAGGTGGGTCAGGTCGAGGTAGACGTGGTCGCCCTCGGGACCGCAGCCGCGGCCCTCGCGGATCTCGGTGTAGATCGCGCGGGAGACGACGTCACGCGAGGCGAGGTCCTTCATGACCGGCGCGTACTTCTCCATGAAGCGCTCGCCGTCCTTGTTGCGGAGGATGCCGCCCTCACCGCGGGCGCCCTCCGTCAGCAGGATGCCCATGCGCCAGATGCCGGTCGGGTGGAACTGGAAGAACTCCATGTCCTCCAGCGGCAGACCGCGGCGGTAGACGGCGGCCTGGCCGTCACCGGTGAGGGTGTGCGCGTTGGAGGTGACCTTGAAGAACTTGCCGGTGCCGCCGGAGGCGTACACCACGGCCTTCGCCTGGAAGACGTGGATCTCGCCGGTGGCCAGCTCGTACGCGATGACGCCGGCGGACCGCTTGACGCCGTCCTCCTCGACGATGAGCTGGTCGAGGACGTAGAACTCGTTGAAGAACTCCACGCCCTCCTTGACGCAGTTCTGGTACAGCGTCTGGAGGATCATGTGGCCGGTGCGGTCGGCCGCGTAGCAGGCACGGCGGACCGGGGCCTCGCCGTGGTTGCGGGAGTGGCCGCCGAAGCGGCGCTGGTCGATCCGGCCCTCGGGGGTGCGGTTGAAGGGCAGGCCCATCTTCTCGAGGTCGAGGACCGCGTCGATGGCCTCCTTCGCCAGGATCTCGGCGGCGTCCTGGTCGACCAGGTAGTCACCGCCCTTGATCGTGTCGAAGGTGTGCCACTCCCAGTTGTCGTCCTCGACGTTCGCGAGGGCGGCGGCCATGCCGCCCTGGGCGGCGCCGGTGTGGGAGCGGGTGGGGTAGAGCTTCGTCAGAACGGCGGTGCGGCTGCGCTTCGTCGCCTCGATGGCGGCGCGCATGCCGGCGCCGCCCGCGCCGACGATGACGGTGTCGTACTTGTGGATCTGCATGAGGGGTCGCTTCCCTGTCCAGCCCTGGCTAGCGGATGTTCGGGTCGAAGGTGAAGATCACCAGCGTGCCGAGGATGATGGTGAACGCGGTCGCGGTGTAGACCAGCATCTTCAGCCAGAACCGGGTGTTGTCCCGCTCCGCGTAGTCGTTGATCACGGTGCGCAGGCCGTTGCCGCCGTGCAGCATCGCCAGCCACAGCATGATCAGGTCCCAGGTCTGCCAGAACGGCGAGGCCCAGCGGCCGGCGACGAAGGCGAAGCCGACCTTGGTGACGCCGCCGTCGAGGACGAGCTGGATCAGCAGGTGACCGATGACCAGGACGACCAGGACGATGCCGGACAGGCGCATGAAGAGCCAGCCGTACATCTCGAAGTTGGTCCGGGTGCTGCGCGGGGTGCGCTTGGTCCGGGCGCGCGGCGGCTCGATGACCGGGGCCGGGTTGTCGGGGCCGTAGGCGGCGCTGGAGGAGCTGAGCTCCACGTGGTCCGTTGCGGACATGACTTCGCTCAGCTCCCGAACAGCACTCGTGCGGCGTGACCGAGGACGGGGTAGATGGCCCCGATCATCAGCACGACCCAGATTCCGACGACCGTCCACAGCATCTGCTTCTGGTACTTCGGGCCCTTGGACCAGAAGTCCACGGCGATGACGCGCAGGCCGTTCAGAGCGTGGAAGAGGACAGCCGCGACCAGCCCGTACTCGAGCAGGCTGACGATGGGCTGCTTGTAGGTGTTGACGACCTTGTCGTAGTCCTCGGGGGAGACACGCACCAGTGCGGTGTCGAGGACGTGGACGAACAGGAAGAAGAAGATGAGGACACCGGTGACTCGATGAGCCACCCATGACCACATGCCTTCCCGGCCGCGGTACAACGTTCCAGCCGGCACGGAAAAAACCCTCCGGGAGCGGTGTGGGGCCTGCCGGCTTCGTTGGTCGGTCGGCCCGGCCGGGTACGGTCCTCCGGCCCTGGCCATCGTAGCGACGGCTTGTCGGCTACGTCCTGCCGGGTCCTTCAGGTGTGATCGATCCCGCACGGGTGGGTGTATCGGCCGGGAACCCCCGGCCCGCCCCGTGCGTCTGCGAGGGCCAGTCGTCCCAGGCGGGAACGGGTGACGCGGCGCAGTTCCTCGGCGGCCGTGACCCGCTCCTCGTCCGGTTCGTTGCCGAGACGCTGACGGAGTGACGCCAGCATCCGGTCGAGGGACTCACCGGGGTGCACCCCGTCGAGGGAGAGCACGAAGACGTGGCCGAAGCGAGCCTCGTACGCGGCCTGCGCGGCCCGCAGCGCCGTGTGCGCGGCGAGGCTGCCGCGGGTGGGGGCGGCGTCCGGCGGGGCGCCGGCCGCCTCGGCGGCGAGGGCCTCGGCGAGGTCGGCGGGCGTGAGGTCGTAGGCGGCCTCGTCGGCGGCGGCCAGCAGGGCGTCCAGGTCGGGGTAGGGGCGGTGCGCGGCGACCCTGCGGGCCCAGTGCAGGCTGCCGCAGCAGGTCAGCAGGACGGCCTCGGCCGCCCCGGGGGAGGCCTCGTTGAGCCGCCGCAGGCCGTGGGGGAGGCCGGGGCGGCCCGTCGGCGCCGGTCGGGGCGCCCGGCCGCGGGACTGCGCCGGGAGGTGCGCCGGGGCCCGCGGCGGGAG
>NZ_JARAVO010000363.1:0-6463 GCF_033792805.1 Streptomyces sp. PA03-1a | reverse complement strand
GAACTCCGCCCGAAACGGCGTGGCCGGATCCTTTCGCTCCCGCCCGGTGGAACCGGGCGGGAGCGAAAGGATCCGGCCACGCCGTTTCGGGCGGAGTTCACCGTGGGTTCTTCCGGTCGTCGCCCCGGCGTGCCACTCTCCGTGGCTGCGGGGGCGTCGGTCGTGGGGCACGAGAGGGACCTGGGGGACATGTACATGGAAACCGTGCCAGGGATCTTCGCCGGGACGGTGTTCGCGGTATTCGGGGCAGCCCTCCTGGCCTGGACCGTCACCCGGTCGCTGCGGCACCTGCCGGTGGTCCAGGGAGGGGGCCCGGCGTCCGCCGCAGTGGCAGGTTTCTTCGGGGTTGTTTCGCTTCTTGTCGGGGTCTGGCTGTTCCTGATCCTCTGAGCTGGGCAAATCGGACATGGACGGCAGTCCGTGCGGCAGACAGGACGGTTGTCGGGTTACCGTTCGAGTGGCGTTGCGGACTTTTCCCGTTTGACACGGGACCGGGATGTACGGTCACACTCCGCAGCGAGACCACCTTCGACCCGGAGAGAAGAGCGAAGTTGTCCCCGACCCGCGAGACCGCACAGGGCAGCGGCCGCCGACTCGTGATCGTCGAGTCGCCTGCCAAGGCGAAGACGATCAAGGGCTACCTCGGCCCCGGCTATGTCGTCGAGGCCAGCGTCGGGCACATCCGCGACCTCCCGAACGGGGCCGCCGAAGTGCCGGCGGAGTACAAGGGCCAGCCGTGGGCGCGGCTCGGCGTCAACGTCGACAGCGAGTTCCAGCCGATCTACGTCGTCAACGCGGACAAGAAGGCCCAGGTCAAGAAGCTGAAGGACCTGCTCAAGGAGTCCGACGAGCTCCTGCTCGCCACCGATGAGGACCGCGAGGGCGAGGCCATCGCCTGGCACCTGCAGGAGGTCCTCAAGCCCAAGGTCCCGGTCCGCCGGATGGTCTTCCACGAGATCACCAAGGACGCCATCCAGGAAGCCGTCCGCAACCCGCGCGAGCTGAACCAGCCCCTCGTCGACGCCCAGGAGACCCGCCGCATCCTCGACCGCCTCTACGGCTACGAGGTCTCGCCGGTCCTGTGGAAGAAGGTCATGCCGCGCCTGTCGGCCGGCCGTGTCCAGTCCGTCGCCACCCGGCTCGTCGTCCAGCGCGAGCGTGAGCGCATCGCCTTCCGCTCCGCCGAGTACTGGGACCTGTCCGGGACCTTCGCCACCGGCCGGGCCGGTGACGCCACCGACCCGGGCACCTTCGGCGCCAAGCTCAGCGCCGTCGACGGCAAGCGGGTCGCGCAGGGTCGTGACTTCGGCGCGAACGGGCAGCTCAGGGACGGTGCCAACGTCCTCCACCTGGACGAGGCCGCCGCCCGCGCGCTCGCGGCCGCCCTGGAGGGCGCCGCCTTCTCGGTCCGTTCGGTCGAGTCCAAGCCGTACCGCCGCTCGCCGTACGCGCCCTTCCGCACCACGACCCTGCAGCAGGAGGCCAGCCGCAAGCTCGGCTTCGGCGCCAAGGCCACCATGCAGGTCGCCCAGAAGCTGTACGAGAACGGCTTCATCACCTACATGCGTACGGACTCCACCACGCTGTCGGAGACCGCGATCACCGCCGCCCGGGCCCAGGTCACCCAGCTCTACGGCGCCGACTACCTGCCGGACAAGCCCCGCGTCTACGCGGGCAAGGTCAAGAACGCCCAGGAGGCGCACGAGGCGATCCGCCCCTCGGGTGATCGTTTCCGCACCCCGGCCGAGACCGGCCTGACCGGCGACCAGTACCGCCTGTACGAGCTGATCTGGATGCGCACCGTCGCCTCCCAGATGAAGGACGCGGTCGGCCAGTCCGTCACCGTCAAGGTCGGCGGTCGCGCCGCCGACGGCCGGGACGCCGAGTTCTCCGCCTCCGGCAAGATCATCACCTTCCACGGCTTCATGAAGGCCTACGTCGAGGGCGCCGACGACCCCAACGCCGAGCTCGACAGCAGCGAGCGCCGGCTGCCTGCCGTCACCGAGGGCGACGCCCTCACCGCGCGGGACGTCACCGCCGACGGCCACGCCACCAAGCCGCCCGCCCGCTACACCGAGGCCTCGCTGGTCAAGGAGCTGGAAGAGCGCGAGATCGGACGTCCGTCGACGTACGCCTCGATCATCGGCACCATCCTCGACCGCGGCTACGTCTTCAAGAAGGGCACGGCCCTGGTGCCGTCCTTCCTCTCCTTCGCCGTCGTCGGCCTGCTGGAGAAGCACTTCGGCCGGCTCGTCGACTACGACTTCACCGCGCGGATGGAGGACGACCTCGACCGCATCGCCCGCGGCGAGGCACAGGCGGTGCCGTGGCTGCGCCGCTTCTACTTCGGCGAGGGCGACACCCCCGTCGGCGGTGCCGCGGACGCGGGCAACGGCGACGGCGACCACCTCGGCGGCCTGAAGGAACTCGTCGAGGACCTCGGCGCCATCGACGCCCGCGAGGTCTCCTCGTTCCCCGTCGGCAACGGCATCGTGCTGCGCGTCGGCCGCTACGGCCCGTACGTGGAGAAGGCCGCCGAGACCGAGGGCGAGACCGGGCAGCGTGCCGACGTACCCGACGACATGCCGCCGGACGAGCTGACCGTCGAGCTCGCCGAGGAGCTGCTGGCCAAGCCCAGCGGCGACTTCGAGCTGGGCGCCGACCCGGAGACCGGCCGCCAGATCGTGGCCAAGGACGGCCGCTACGGGCCGTACGTCACCGAGATCCTGCCCGAGGGCACCCCGAAGACCGGCAAGAACGCGGTCAAACCGCGCACCGCCTCCCTCTTCAAGACGATGTCCCTCGACACGGTGACGCTGGAGGACGCGCTCAAGCTGATGTCGCTGCCGCGCGTCGTCGGCGCCGACGCCGAGGGCGTCGAGATCACCGCGCAGAACGGCCGCTACGGCCCGTACCTGAAGAAGGGCACCGACTCGCGCTCCCTGGAGACCGAGGACCAGCTCTTCACGATCACCCTCGACCAGGCCCTGGCGATCTACGCCCAGCCGAAGGTGCGCGGCCGCGCGGCGGCCAAGCCCCCGCTGAAGGAACTGGGCACCGACCCGGTCAGCGAGCGCCCCGTCGTCGTCAAGGACGGCCGCTTCGGCCCGTACGTCACCGACGGCGAGACCAACGCCACACTGCGCCGTGACGACGACGTCGAGACGATCACGCCCGAGCGCGGCTACGAGCTGCTCGCCGAGAAGCGGGCCAAGGCCCCCGCCAAGAAGACGGTGAAGAAGACGGCGGCCAAGAAGGCCCCGGCGAAGAAGGCGACCGCGACAAAGACGGCGGCGAAGAAGACGGCCGCCAAGACCACCGCGGCGAAGAAGACCGCGGCGGCCAAGACGACCGCCAAGAAGACCGCCGCCAAGGCCACGACCACGGCGAAGAAGGCCGCCTCCGCGGCCGCCGAGCCCGCCGAGTAGTCCCCGCGGGGGCCGCACGGCGGGTGCGGTCCCGGCAGGCGCCCTCCGGGACGGCACCGTGTCCCGATAGGCTGGCGGAATGACGCGATCCGAGCAGCCAACGGACACGTTCGCCGACGAACTCGAGGCCGACTCGCGGCAACGCGCCGTGGGTGCCCTGCTGAAGATCCCTCCCCTGCGCAAGCTGTGGGGCGCTCAGCTGACCGGCACCGTCGGCGACCGGCTCGCCCTGCTGGTCCTGGTCGTCCTGACGGCGCAGGCCGCCGTCGGCGCCCAGGCCTTCGGCGGCGGATACCGCGGCGCGGCCTTCGCGGTCGCGGCCGTCTTCGGGGCGCGGGTCCTCGCCGCCCTGCTCTTCGGCGCCGTACTGCTCGGCCCGCTGGGCTCCCTCACCGGGCCCGGCGGCGTGCTGGACCGCCGGTGGACGATGATCGGCTCCGACGTCGTACGCCTCGCCCTGCTGATCGTCGCCCCGCTGTGGATCGACTGGGTGCCGGCCGACGCCGTCGCCTGGCTGCTGGTCACCGTCTTCGTCACCGGGGTGGCCGAGCGGCTGTGGACCGTCGCCAAGGACGGCGCCGCCCCCGGGCTGCTGCCCGCGTCCGCGCCCGGCGCAGGAACGGTACGTCCGCTGCCCGACCGCCTCGACGCGCTGCGCCGCCTCGACCAGCGCACCGGCTTCGTCGCCTTCCCGATCGCCGCCGCGGGCCTCGTCGTCGTCACGCTCGTCGGCAACCTGATCGGCCTCGGCGTCGACTGGTTCGGCCTGCACCAGGCCGCGCTCGCCTCCTACGTCGCCGCCGGGCTGTTCGCCGCCTCCGGCGCCGTCCTGTACCTGCTGGAGCTGCCGGGCGACCAGGCGACCCCGCTCCGCTCCCCGCTGCAGGGCCTGCGCAGCAACGACCGCGGGCGCACCGGCGCCGTACCGCTGCTCGTGCTCGGCACCACCACCGTCGCCGGTGCCATCGCCGCCGCCGTGGCGCTGGCCGTGCTGCACGCCGCCGACCTCGGCGGGGGCCCGGTCGGCTACGGGCTCCTGGTGCTGGCGCTCACCGCGGGCCCCGTACTCGGCATCCGGATCGCCCCGCACACCTTCCCGGGACTGTCCAGGCGCCGCCTGCTCGCCATCGCCATCGCCGTCACCGGTATGGCCCTGCTGCTGACCGGCATCGTGCCAGACCCGACGACGGTGCTGCTGCTGGCGCTGCTCGCCGGCACCGCGGCCGGGATCACCGCCAACACCGGGCACGTCCTCATCGACCAGGAGACCGAGGAGTCCCGCCGGGCCCGCGCCACCGACCACCTGCACGCGGTCGCGCGCCTGCTCATGGCAGTCGGCGCCGTCGGCGCCCCCCTGCTGGCCGGGGGCATCGGCCCGCACCGCGTCGTCAACGGGCACTTCACCTTCGACCACGGCGGCGCCGCCTACGCCCTCATGCTGATCGGCGCCCTGCTGCTGCCCGTCGCCGCGCTCGTCCTCGGCAAGACCGACGACCGCCAGGGCGTCCCCCTGCGCCGCGACCTGCGCGAGGCGCTGCGTGGCGGCGACCCCGAGCAGGCGCCCGCCCCCACCGGCTTCTTCATCGCCGTCGAGGGCGGCGACGGGGCCGGCAAGTCCACCCAGGTCGAAGCCCTCGCCGAGTGGATCCGCGGCAAGGGCCACGAGGTCGTCGTCACCCGCGAGCCGGGCGCCACGGCGGTCGGCAAGCGGCTCCGCTCGATCCTGCTCGACGTCTCCAGCGGCGGGCTCTCCCACCGCGCCGAAGCCCTGCTGTACGCCGCCGACCGCGCCGAGCACGTCGACACCGTCGTACGCCCCGCGCTGGAGCGCGGCGCGGTCGTCATCTCCGACCGCTACATCGACTCCTCCGTCGCCTACCAGGGCGCCGGGCGCGACCTCGCGCCGACCGAGATCGCCCGCATCTCGCGCTGGGCGACGGACGGTCTCGTCCCGCACCTGACCGTCCTGCTCGACGTCACGCCCGAGGCGGCCCGCGAACGCTTCACCGAGGCGCCCGACCGGCTCGAGTCCGAGCCCGCGGAGTTCCACGACCGCGTGCGCTCCGGCTTCCTCACGCTCGCCGCGGCCGACCCCGCGCGCTACCTGGTCGTCGACGCGGCCCAGGAGCCGGAGGCCGTCACGACGGTGATACGGCACCGTCTCGACGAGATCCTCCCCCTGTCGGAGAAGGAGGTCGAGGCCCGCGAGGAGGCCCGCCGCCAGGCCGAGGAGGACGCCCGCAGGCGCGCCGAGGAGGAGGCCGCCCGCAAGGCCGAGGAGGAGCGGCTCGAACGCGAGCGCCAGGCCCAGCTGGAGAAGCTGCGCGCGGAGGAGGAGGAACGCCGCCGCCGCGCGGAGGAGGCCGCCCGCCTCGAGGCCGAGGAGGCCGCCGCGGAGGAGGCCCGCCGCCAGGCCGAGGAGGCCCGCAGGCAGGCGGAGGAGGAGCGCGCCCGCCGCGAGGCCGAGGAGCGCGTCCGCCGCGAGGAGCAGGAACGCCTGCGCCGCCAGGCCGAGGAGGAGGCCCGTCTCCGCGCCGAGGCCGAGGAACGCCGCCTGGAGCGCCAGCGCAAGGCCGAGGAGGCCCTGATGCGGGCCGAGCAGGCCCGCGTCGAGGCGGAGGACACGACGAAGACCGTGGAGACCCCGCGGCCGCCGGCCCCCTCGGCCGGGGCGGCCGGGGACGCGGAGACCGCCGTGCTGCGCGCGGTGCCGGTCGATGACGCGACGGCGGTCCTGCCGCCGGTCAAGCCGGCCTTCCCGGACTTCACGAAGACCGCCGAGACGCCGCGGCCGCCGCGGCCCGCCGCGCCCACCGAGCCCACCGACGCGGAGGAGACGGCCGTTCTGCCCCCGGTCACTCCCGGCGCTGCGGACGACACGGCCGTCCTGCCGCCCGTCCCCTCCGCGGACCGTGTGCCGCCCGGCATCTTCCGGCCCGAGGAGCCGGCTGCGGCGCCGCGTGACCCGGAGAACGAGCGCACGCGCGAGATGCCGTCCGTCCCCGCGGAGGGGCGCCGCCCCCGCCCCCGCCCTT
>NZ_JARAVO010000362.1:0-6479 GCF_033792805.1 Streptomyces sp. PA03-1a | reverse complement strand
CCCCCACTCCCGTCCCGTGCCGCACTCCCCCGGAACGCCCTGCCCCTGCGGGCTGCCCGCCACGTACGGCGACTGCTGCGGCCGCTACCACTCCGGCCACGCCGCCGCCCCCACCGCCGAGGCCCTGATGCGCTCCCGCTACAGCGCCTACGCGGTGCACGACGCGGCGTACGTACTGCGCACCTGGCACCCGGAGACCCGGCCCGCGGACCTGGACCTCGACCACCATCTGCGCTGGGAGCG
Organism: Streptomyces sp. PA03-1a; assembly: GCF_033792805.1. Lineage (NCBI taxonomy): Bacteria > Bacillati > Actinomycetota > Actinomycetes > Kitasatosporales > Streptomycetaceae > Streptomyces > Streptomyces sp. PA03-1a. The sequence goes on along the minus strand of NZ_JARAVO010000362.1, from coordinate 6,236 downwards.
GCTGGAGATCCTCGCCACGACCGACGGCAGCGCCTTCCACAGCGAGGGCACCGTCGCCTTCCGCGCGCACTACAGCCTGCGCGGCGAGCACGACGCGATGCAGGAGAACAGCCGCTTCGTCCGCCATGACGGCGCCTGGGTCTACGTGGCGCCCCTGCCCTGAGCGCATCGCGGCGGGAACGCACCGCCCGGGGAACCCTCGGCACCGAAGACCCCGGGGCCTGACCAGACCCGTCCGCAGGCCCGAACCGTGGTACGCGCACGCGCCGTCACCGCGGAGCCCGCGCCGACCGCCGGGGCTCATCGCCCGGGAGCCCCGGCGGCGTCCCCATCGCCTGCTTCCGCTCGGCGGTACCCGGCGCCGAGGCCGCCCGCGCCGTCCCGTCGGCCGGCACGCTTGCCGGTACGCGATCGCACAAGCCGATGGGGCAAGCAGGCGGTCGACGTGCGGCATCACCGTCTCCGCCGCACCTCGCCGTGCCGGAACCCGTCCGTGCGGCGGACCGCGACGCCGCGGAGGTTCACCGCTCCGGCGACACACCACCGTCACCGGTCCCGGGCACCCCTCGGCGTCGCTCCGGGGCACTCACCCCGCCGACCACGCCCGGCACCTGAGCCCGATCCTGCAGCACCGACCCGCACGCGGGCTGCGGGACGGCATCCGTACCTCGCAGACCAGGCGCCTCACCGGCCCTCCGAAAGCCGCGGGGTCACCGCTCCGGGGAGCCCCCGGCATCCAGGCCGCGCGGCCGCACCAAGCCCGTCTCGTAGGCCAGCACCACCGCTTGGGCCCGGTCGCGCAGCGCGAGCTTCGCGAAGATGCGGGCGACGTGCGACTTCACCGTCGCCTCGCTCAGCGTCAGTTCCGCGGCCAGTTCGAGGTTGGACAGGCCGCGGCCCAGCAGCGTGAGGACCTCCAGCTCACGAGGGGTCAGGGCGGCGAGGTCGGCGTGGACCGAAGGCCCGTCCTGCGCGGCCGCGGACCCGGAGGCGAAGCGTTCCACCAGCCTCCGAGTGATCGACGGCGCCAGCAGGGCGTCCCCCGTGCCGACCAGCCGTACGGCCGCCGCCAGGTGCTCCGGCGTGACGTCCTTGAGCAGGAAGCCGCTCGCCCCCAACGACAGCGCCGTGTAGACGTAGCGGTCCAGGTCGAAGGTGGTCAGGATGAGCACCCGGCACTGCGGGGTCCGCTCCAGGATGCGGCGCGTGGCCTCCAGGCCGTCCATGGCCGGCATGCGGATGTCCATCAGCACGACGTCCGGCCGCAGCCGGTGTGCCTCGGCGACCGCCTCCGCGCCGTCCGCGGCCTCGCCGACCACCGTGATGCCGCGCGCGGTGAGGATGAGCCGGAAGCCCGTCCTGATGAGGGTCTGGTCGTCGGCGATGAGCACGCGGGGGGCCGCCCCGTCCGCGGCCGCCGTCACGGCCGGTCCAGCGGGATGCGCGCCCTGACCCGGTAACCGCCGCCGAGGCGGCGCCGGGCGTCCAGGTCTCCGCCGTACACCGCGACCCGTTCGCGCAGGCCCAGCAGACCGCGTCCGGTGCCCGCACGGCGGCGCGCCACGGCGCGGGCCGCCACGGACTGCGCGGACTGCGTGCTCCCGGCTCCGTCCAGCACGCTGGGGCCGGTGTTGAGCACCTCGACGCGCAGCGCGCGCTCCGCGTACCGCACCGTCACCTCCGCCTTCCCGCCGTCGCCGTGCCGGAGCGCGTTGGTCAGCGCCTCCTGGACGATGCGGTACGCCGTCACGTCGATGCCCTGCGGCAGGGGGCGTGGTTCGCCGGAGACGCGCACCTCGACGGGCAGCCCGGCGAAGGAGACCCGGTCGACGAGCGCCCCCAGCCGGTCCAGGCCGGGCTGCGGGGCCAGCGCCTCGACGCCCTCGTCGCCGGGCCCACCCGGAGCAGGCTCCCCGCCCCCGGTGTCCTCGCCGTCCACGCCGTCCGGGGACGGCGCCAGCAGTCCCAGCAGGTGCCGGAGGTCGGTCATGGCGCCGCGCCCCGCGTCCTCGACCGCCCGGAGCGCCGCCGCGGCCTCGTCCGGCATCGTGCCCATCACCTCACGCGCCGCGCCGGCCTGGACCACCATGAGGCTGACGTTGTGACTGACGATGTCGTGCAACTCCCGCGCGATCCGGTCCCGTTCGGCCGCCACCGCGGCGCGCGCCGCGCTCTCCCGCTCCCGCTCGACCAGCCAACCGCGTTCCCCCACGGCCGCCTGCCAGCGGCGCCGCGTGCGCACCAGGGCCACCACCAGGCACACGGCGGCGAAGCACGCCACCCCCAGCGCCACGACCAGCACGTCCGGCTCCCCCTCTCGCCTCGGGATCACCTTCGCAGACGACCACCCCGGACGCATCAGCCCCTGGATGCAGGGTTCCTGCATCCCCAGGATGAGATCCCCGGCAATGTGCCATCCGGGGAGGGATGTCCGGGCCGCGCCTCGCCCCTAGCGTCCTGTTCATGGTCACTGAGGACAGCAGCGGGAAGACCGTCGTACGGCTCGACGGCGTACGCAAGGAATACGGCGAGACGACCGCCCTGAACGGCGTCACGCTGGAGATCCGCGCCGGGGAGGCGGTCGCGGTGATGGGCCCCTCCGGGTGCGGCAAGTCCACCCTGCTCAACATGATCGCCGGCCTGGACCGGCCCACGTCCGGCACGGTGCTGGTGCACGGCGAGGACGTGGGGCGGTTGAGCGAGCGGGGCCTCGCCCTGTACCGGCGGCGGCGCATCGGCATGATCTTCCAGTTCTTCAACCTCGTCGACGACCTGTCCGCGCTGGACAACGTCGCGCTCGCCGCCCAGTTGACCGGCACCCCCGCCCGGCCGGCCCGGCGCCGCGCCCTGGAACTCTTCGAGGAACTCGGCATCGCGGACCGCGCGAACGCCTATCCGGCCGTGCTGAGCGGCGGCGAACGGCAACGCGTCGCCGTGGCACGCGCCTTGATGAACCGGCCCGCCCTGCTGCTCGCCGACGAGCCGACCGGCGCCCTGGACAGCCGCGCGGGCGAGCAGGTGATGGACCTGCTCCTCGACCTCAACCAGATCGGGCAGACGCTCGTCCTGGTCACGCACGACGAGCACCTCGCGCGCCGCTGCGCCAGCCGCCTGGTCACCCTCGCCGACGGCCGGGTGACCGGGCAGCACACCCTGGAGCCGTCCGCATGAGGGCGGTGTGGCGGGCCGCGCGGGCGGCCGTACGGCGGCGCAGGCTCCAGACCCTCGTCATCGCGCTGGTCACCCTGACCTCGACGGGGGCGATCGTCGTCGCGCTCGGACTGGTCGACGCGGCCTCCGCGCCCTTCGACAAGGCCTTCGGCAAGCAGCACGGACCCCATGTCGTCGCCGCGTTCGACCGGTCCAGGACCTCGGACGCCCAACTGGCCCGCGCGGTGGGGGAACCCGGCGTCGAGGCCGTCGGCGGACCCTTCCCGCAGGCCACGGTCGAGCTGCCGCGGGACACCGCCACGTACGGGGTCTTCGGCGAGGTCACCGTCGTCGGCCGGGCGGAGCCGGGCGGGGCGGTGGACCGGCTGGACCTCTGGGCGGGCCGCTGGGCGACGGCGCCCGGCGAGGTGGTCCTCAACCGTCAGCCGGACTGGACCGCCGACGACCTGGGCAAACGCATCCGGGTCCCCTCCGGTCCCACGCTCACCATCGTGGGCTTCGCCTTCGACCTGAGCCGCACCGCCGACGCCTGGGTGGCGCCCGCCCAGATCGACGCGCTGCACCCGGCCACCACGCAGCTGCTCCTGCGCTTCTCCGACGCCTCGTCGGACGCCCGGCTCCGCGAGCAGCTCGGGACGGTGACCGCACGGCTCCCGCAGGGCGCGCTCGCCGGTTCCGAGTCGTACCTCACGCTCAAGCACCGGATCGGCGGGGCGGCGCGGGCGTACGCGCCGTACCTGATGGCCTTCGGCATCCTCGGCATCGTGGTGTCCGTGCTGATCGTCGCCAACGTGGTGAGCGGCGCCGTCATCTCCGGCTTCCGGCACATCGGCATCCTCAAGGCCCTGGGGTTCACACCGGGACAAGTGCTCGCCGTGTACCTGGTGATGGTGACCGCGCCCGCGGTCCTTGGCTGCGCCGTCGGTGTGGTCGCCGGGAACCTGCTGGCGGGGCCCTTCTTCGAGTTCACTTTCACCGGACCCGACGCGGGCGTGTTCCACGACAGCGTCGGCATCGCGCCGTGGGTGAACGTGCTCGCCCTGCTCGGCATGCCGGCCGTCTGCGTCCTCGCCGCGCTGGCCCCCTCGCTGCGCGCGCACCGGCTCTCCGCGGCGCGGGCGATCAGCGCGGGCGCCGCCCCGCGGACGGGGCGCGCCCTGGGCGTCCAGCGACACCTGGCCGGCAGCCGGCTGCCGCGTTCGGTGAGCCTGGGCATAGGGCTGCCGTTCGCCCGGCCCGGCCGCAGCGCCCTCACGGTGGCCGCGGTGGTCCTGGGCGTGACCACGGTGACGTTCGCGTCCGGCCTGGCCACGACGATGACCCGGTTCGGCACCGCGGGCCTGGACGCGTACCAGGTCACCGTGTACGCGAGCAACGTGCGGCACGGCGAGGTCGTCGACCCGGAACACTCGGACCCCGAACTCACCTCCCTGCTCGGCTCGTTGCCCGGAGCCGCCGGGATCACCGCCCGGGGGGACGTGGACGTGACGGTAGCCGGTTCCACGCGCGAGGCCATGCTCGAGGGCCGCCGCGGCGACGGGCCCGAACTGGGCAGCGTGCTCACCGAGGGCCGCTGGATGCGGCGGGCCGGAGAAGTCGTCGCGGGGACGGCCTGGCTCCGGCAGTCCGGCCTGCGCGTCGGCGACGCCGTGCGGCTGCGGAAGGGCGACCGGAGCGAGGAGGTGACGGTCGTCGGCGCGTTCATGGAGAGCGACGGCCAACTGCTCGTCGCCGACTGGCCGACGTTCACGGCGCTCGCCCCTGGGGAAAAGCCCATCGCCTACCACGTCAAGCTCCGCGACGGCACCGACCCGGCCGCCTACGCCCACGCGGCCGCGGCCGCCGACCCGGGCGTCAGCCCGGCCGTCACGGGTCCGAACGCCATCACCCAGACCGTCGTCGGCTCCGCCTCGGTGCTCACCGCGATGCTGGCCGTCGTCGCGTCGCTCGGCGTCTTCAACACGGTCGTCCTCAACACCCGCGACCGGCGCCGAGACCTGGGCATGCTCAAGTCTATCGGGATGACCCCGCGGCAGGTCACGGTGATGATGACGACCTCGATGGCCGCCCTCGGCGCCCTCGGCTCCGCACTCGGCGTCCCGCTGGGCATCTGGGGCTACCGGCAGGTCGTCCCGCGCATGGTGGACGCGGTCGACCTGACCCTCCCCCCGTACATGACGGACGTCTGGCACCCCCCGGCCCTGACCGCCCTCGCCCTGACGGGCATCGCCATCGCGGTCCTCGGCGCCTACCTCCCCGCCCGCCGCGCGGCCCGCCTGACCATCGCGCAGGTCCTCCACAACGAGTGACGGCTCGGCCGGAGCCGCCCGCGCGCGCCACGCCCACCCGTCGGCCGCACAAGGCGCCCCGGCGACGGCGGTTCCTGACGCCGCCCCGGAACGAGAGCCCAGGGACCGGGCGTTGGCGGCTCCGAGGCATACCCCGGGCCGAGGCCGTGGCCCGTCCGGCGATGCCGGCCGCCGGTACCGTGCGGGGTCGCGCCGGCAACCGGCTGGGCGAGGCGTACGGCCTGCACGGCCTGCACGGCCTGGGCCTGGTGGCCCGCGAGGAGGGGGGCACGGCGACCGCGCCGGCCTGCCACCGTACGGCCTTGCGCCTGTTCGAGGAGCCGGGCAACGCACCGGGGACCGCCTACACCCGCGGGGACCTCGGTGGCCTGCTCGTCCTGCTGGGCGATCCCGCCGCGGCGGTCCGGGAGTTCGAGGCCGCCCTCACGGTGCTGAGCGGTCTGCGCCATCCCGTGGCGGAGGGGCCGTGCCGGCTGCACCTGGCCGAGGCGCTGGCCCTCGCCGGTGACCCCGTGGGCGCCGCCCGGGAGCAGTGTTGCGGCGAGGCGCTGCCGGCCGGAACGGACGGCTGGCCGCAGCTCGACGAGGCACGCGCGCGCCTCACCGCCCTCGGCCTGCCGGCCACCGCCACGGGCTGACCGCCCATCGTCCCGTCTCAGCGCGTGCCGCGCAGCCGCTCCATGTCCCGCCGGTCCCGCTTGGTCGGCCGGCCCGTGCCGCGGTCGCGGAGGACGGGGGCCGGCACCTGCTCGGGGG
>NZ_JARAVO010000361.1:0-6483 GCF_033792805.1 Streptomyces sp. PA03-1a | reverse complement strand
CCCCCTCCCTCCCCGTCCCTATCCACCCGGCAAGATCAATTCACTCCAACGGGCAGGCGCTCGGAGTGAAGAGAGGGAGCGCTTGGGGGCGCGTTCGACGTGGGATCTGTTGTGTCGATCAACGGACGTCTACGGTCGAAACGGGCACTGTGGCGGGGAGGTGCGCAGATGGCGGTACCGACCGCCGATGTCGACCGGGCGCTGGTGCGCGTCCGTGACCTGGCCGGACGGCCGCGGGGGACGGGGTTCCTCGTCGAGGCGCGGGACGGACGGGGGACGCTCGTGACGAGCCACGAGGCCGTGGACGGCCTCGTGCGGCTGGTGCTGCATGCGCACGGGGAGCAGACGACCCTCGTCGAGGCGCCCGCGATCACCCCGCTGCCGGAGCTGGGGCTGGCGCTCGTGGCGACGGAGGGACTGGACGTGCCGCCGCTGCCGGTGGCCGGGTTCGCGCGCACCGCGGGGCACGGGCGGGCCGTGCGGTTGCGCGGCGCGGCCTGGGTGGAGGCCACGATCGCGGGGACGGCGCCGGTGACGTACACCGCGACGGACCGCTTCCACCTCCTCGACGCGGCGTACGAGCTCGCCGGTGCACGCGGCGACGACGAACCGCTTCGTGCCGTCGCCTCGGGGGAGCCCGTGATCGACGCCGAGACCGGTGCCGTGCACGGCGTCGTCGTGACCGCGCTGCACGCGGGACGAAGGGCGGGCGGGTTCGCGGTGCCGTTGCGGGCGCCGGCGGAGGGCGGGGCGCTCGCGGACGCGCTGGCGCGCAACGCGGCGACCGTGCCCGCGTACGGGCCGCACCTCAACATCGCGGGGGCGCTGGAGCTGACCGCGAGCTCCGTCGCTTCGGCGGCCCGGCCGCGGCCCTGGCGCGAGGCCGAGGCGCGCCCGGACACGGAGGCGGAGCTGGCAGGCTTCACGGGGGAGGCGGGCGCCTGCGTGCTCGGGCTGGTCGGCGCCCCCGGCAGCGGCCGTACGACCGCACTGGAGGCGTTGGCCGCCCGGCGTGCCGCGGGCCCGGACCCGGCGCCCACGCTGTGGCTGCGCGGGGCCGAACTGCGGGCGGGCGACGCCGGGTTGAGGGACGCCGCGGCGCGGGCGCTGGCTGCCGCGGGGCGCATCGTGCACGCGGGGAGGGCGCCGGAACGCGCGCCGGCCGACGCGTCGCCCGATGCCGTCGCCCGCCTGGCGCGCGCCATGGGGCAGCGGTTGCTCGTCGTGCTGGACGCTCCCGAGGAGATGCCACCGCTGCTCGCCCATGCGCTGCCCGAGTGGTCCGCGGAGACGGCGCGGTGGCTGGGCACGACGGGGGCGCGGCTGATCGTGGCGTGCCGCCCCGAGTACTGGGAGCAGGCCGGAGCCCTCTTCCCTCCCGGCCTGCTCCACGACGCCGGCACCCCGCCGGGCGCCCGGGCGCTGCCCGCCTGCCTGCGCCTCGGCGGCCTGCCGGAGGAGCCGGCACGGCTCGCCCGGGAGCGCCACGGGCTGTCCGCCGGTGCCCTCGCCGAGCAGGACGCGGCGCATCCGCTGGCCCTGCGGCTGCTGTCGGAGGTACGGGCCGCCGGCGGTGGCCTGACGGGACGGCCCGGCCGGGCGGAGGTCTTCTCGGCCCACCTGGACCTGCTGTGCCTGCGGATCGCCCATCGGATCGCGGCAGCCACGGCCCCCGCGAGGGCAACGGAGGTACGGCGGCTGGCCGCCCGCGTCGCCGGGCAGGCGCACGAGGCGGCCCGGCGCTGCCTGGGTCCGGGCCAGGGCGAACTGGACCGGGCGTCCTTCGAGGAGCTGTTCCCGTGGCGCCCCGGGTGGGCGGCGGCGGTGCTCACGGAGGGGCTGGTGGTGCCGGCCGGTGCCGGGTACCGCTTCGCGCACGAGGAGTTCGGCGACTGGCTGCAGGGCGGCCAACTCGACCTGGACGAGGCGCTGTACGCCCTGGTCCACCGCTGGTCGGCCGGCGACCGGGACGGCTGCGCCGAGGCCCCCGTGCGCCTGCCCGCCCGGGCCGGGGCGCAACCGCGGCACAGGGCCGTGCCGCCGGTGCCGCCCGCACCGCCGCTCGCCCCGCCCTCCGAGCCGCGCTGCGTGCCCGTGCCGCGGCACCGCATCGGCCCGGTCGTACAGGCGCTGCTGCTCACCGCCCGCCGTTCGGGGCCGGACGTCCTCGGGCGCAGGCTGCGGCAACTGGTCCAGGTGCTCGACCGCGACGCCGCCGCGCCCGCGTCGCGCGGTGGCGCGACGGTGCTGCTCGACGGGGTGCCACGGCCGCGCGGGGAGGGCGACGGCGCCGGCCGGGCGGCGGCCCGGCGCGCGGACGCGGTGTGGTGGGCGGCGCACCTGCTGGGGGAGACCCTGCTCGGGGTGCCGGACGCGACGCGGTACCGGGAGGTGCTGCGGCTGCTGGCGGAGCGTGTCACCGTCCGTTCGATCGAGGCCGGGGGCTTCCACGAGGGCGCGGGGCTGGGGGAGTTCGGTCCGTGGTTCTGGCGGCGGCTGCGGCTCCCCCCGGAGGAGCGCCTGGCGCTGCTGCGGCTGCTGCTGCCCGCCGACGGCCCGCCGCGCGCCGCGGACCGCACGCGGGAGCGGTTCCTGACGGCGGCCGGCGAGGTGCTGGCCGCCACGCCGCGGCCGTCGCTGCCCGCGCTGTGCGGCTGGTTCACCGACGAACGGCTGCTGCAGTCCGCGCCCTGCGGCCCCCGGCCGACGGTCGCCACCGCGGCGCAGGCCCTCCTCCACACGCACCGGCGGCAGGCGGTGGACGACCTCACCGAGGTCCTGGCCGCCACGGACCACCCCCGTGCCAAGGAACTGCTGGCGGCCCTCGCCGAGGACGAGCCGTCCGCCGTGTGCCGTGCCGTCGACCGCTGGGCGCACGAGGACCGGCCGGAGCGGCACGCCGCCGCGGCCACCTACGGCCTGCTCGCCGCCCCGCACGCCGCACTCGCCGCCGACCGCGAGCTGCTGCGCTACGCGGCCCTGGCGATCCTGGCCCGACCCGCCGACCGCACCCTGCACGGCGCCGCGCTCGGCCTCCTGGTGCGGGACCCGGCGACCCGTTGCCTCCACCTGCGGGCCGCTCTGGACGGCTTCGCCGCCGGCGACCCGCTGCTGCCGGCCGCGGCGCTCGCCGCGGCCCTCCCCACGCACCCCGAGCAGGTGCTCGCCGCGTTCCACTCCCGGCTGCGCGAACCGGGCCCCGGCGCCGCCGAGGTACTGCGCGAACTGGCCGAGGTGTCCACCCCGGCGCTCGCCCGCCGGGCCGCCGCCCTGGTGTGGGACCACCTCGGCCACCGTCCCGAGGACGCCCGGCACGCGGCGGCCTACCTCGACCGCCGCCTGGAGCACGGACCGGCCGCCCGCGCCGTCCTCCTCCCGCTGGTCACCGGACTGCTGCGGGAGCACCCGCCGCAGGTGCGCAGGGTGCTGGCGCCCGTGCTGGCCGCACCGGGCGGCCACCTCTCCCGCCCGCTGCGCCAGGAGCTGCTGGACGTCCTCCTGGACCAGGAACGCGACCCGGCCGTGCTCGACGCCCTCCTCGGCGCGGCCGCCGACGGGTGCGCCCGGCGGCCGGCCCCGATGACCCGCGACCTGGTGCACCGGGTGGGCCTCCTGCTCTGCCGTACGCCCGAGGGCGCGGCCCTCTTCGACCGGCGGCTGGTGCAGCTGGTCAGCGGGTCGCCCGGGTTCGCCCGGCTGGTGCGCGGATGGCTGGCCGCGGACGGCCTCGACGGCGCGGGCCCAGGGGCGTGGGACGCGGTGATCGGCCCGAGCGCCCGGCGCATGTGCGACCAGCTGGCGCCGGCGGAGGCGGTGGGCCTCTGACCGGCCAGGGACCATCCGGGGGCGGCGTCACGTGCCCGCTGCGGTCCGTGCACCTCATGCCCCGGCCGTCGTGCTGCGCCGCTGCTCACCGTGCCGGCACTCCTGGACCGCGTGCCTCCGGCGCCGCGTCCCGCCACGTACCGCGTCCCTTCCGGGCGGAGGGGGTGCTCCCACCGGTCGGGCGAGGGGCGCGCCAGGTCCGCGACGGCCGCGTCACCGGGGGCGCTGCGCCGGTGGGCCCCCCGGCATGGCAGGCTTGGACCTGCACATCGAAGAATCATCGGCGGTCGAGGAGCGGTCACTGTGCAGCGCTGGCGAGGCTTGGAGGACGTCCCCGGGGACTGGGGACGCAGCGTCGTCACCATCGGCTCCTACGACGGCGTACACCGCGGGCACCAGCTGATCATCGGCAGGGCCGTGGAACGCGCCCGCGAGCTGGGCGTCGCCTCCGTCGTCGTCACCTTCGACCCGCACCCCAGCGAGGTGGTCCGCCCCGGCAGCCACCCGCCGCTGCTGGCGGCCCACCACCGCCGCGCCGAGCTGATGGCGGAGCTGGGCGTCGACGCCCTGCTGATCCTCCCGTTCACGACCGAGTTCTCGCAGCTCTCGCCGGGCGACTTCGTCCGCACCGTGCTGGTCGACGCGCTGCACGCGCGGGCCGTCGTCGAGGGCCCGAACTTCCGCTTCGGGCACAAGGCCGCCGGTGACGTGGAGTTCCTGTCCGCGATGGGGCTGAAGTACGACTACGAGGTGGACGTCGTCGACCTCTACCTGACGGGCGAGGCGGGTGGCGGGCAGCCGTTCTCCTCCACGATGACCCGCCGCCTGATCGCCGAGGGCGACGTTGCGGGCGCCGCCGAGATCCTGGGCCGGCCGCACCGGGTCGAGGGCGTGGTCGTCCGCGGCGCGCAGCGCGGCCGGGACCTCGGATACCCCACGGCGAACGTCGAGACGCTGCCGCACACCGCGATCCCCGCGGACGGGGTCTACGCAGGCTGGCTGCACGTCGAGGGCGAGGCCATGCCCGCCGCGATCTCCGTCGGCACCAACCCCACCTTCGACGGGACCGCCCGCACCGTCGAGGCGTACGCCATCGACCGCGTCGGGCTGGACCTGTACGGGCTGCACGTCGCCGTCGACTTCCTCACCTACCTGCGGGGCATGGAGAAGTTCGACACGATCGACGCGCTCCTGGAGCGGATGGCCGACGACGTCAAGCGCGCCCGGGAGCTGGTCGACGCCTACGGCGCCGCCGGGTGAACCGGCGGCCGGAGCGCCGCTGACCGACCGACACGAAGGGCCCGTCCCGCCACGATGGCGGGACGGGCCCTTCCCGTCACTGCTGCTGGGTCCAGCCGGGCGGGACCTGCCCCTGCGCCGGGGGCTGCTGCCCGGGCTGCGCCTCCTGCGGCGGCGGGGGCGGCTGCTGGGTCCAGCCCTGGGGCATGCCGCCCTGCGCGGGCGGGGGAGGCGGGGCCGGCTGCCCGTAGGGCGGCTGCTGCGGGTGGCCGTACCCCTGCTGCGGGGGCATCGGCTGCTGCGGCGGGTACGGCTGCTGCCCCTGCTGGGGCGGGTAGCCGCCCTGCTGCTGCGGCGGCATCTGCTGCTGGGGCGGGTAGACGCCCTGGGCCTGCTGGGCGCGGACGAAGTCCTCGGCGACCAGCGACGCCAGGTGGAAGTACGCCTCACGGGTCTTCGGCCGCATCATGTCGAGGTCGACCTCGGCGCCCGCGGCGAGGTGCTCGTCGAAGGGCACCACGACGACTCCGCGGCAGCGGGTCTCGAAGTGCGCGACGATGTCGTCCACCTTGATCGTCTTGCCGGTCTCGCGGACCCCGGAGATCACGGTGAGGCTGCGCTGCACGAGGTCGGCGTAACCGTGCGCGCCGAGCCAGTCGAGGGTCGTGCTGGCGCTGCTGGCACCGTCCACCGACGGGGTGGAGACGATGATCAGCTGGTCGGCCAGGTCGAGCACGCCACGCATGGCGCTGTAGAGCAGACCGGTGCCGGAGTCGGTGAGGATGACCGGGTACTGCTGCCCGAGCAGGGCCACCGCGCGCCGGTAGTCCTGGTCGTTGAAGGTGGTGGAGACGGCCGGGTCCACGTCGTTGGCGATGATCTCCAGGCCCGAGGGCGCCTGCGAGGTGAAGCGGCGGATGTCCATGTAGCTGTTGAGGTGCGGCAGCGCCTGGACCAGGTCCCGGATCGTCGCGCCGGTCTCCCGGCGCACGCGGCGGCCGAGCGTGCCGGCGTCCGGGTTGGCGTCGATGGCCAGGATCTTGTCCTGGCGCTCGGAGGCGAGCGTGGCACCCAGGGCGGTGGTGGTCGTCGTCTTGCCGACGCCGCCCTTGAGGCTGATCACCGCGATCCGGTAGCAGGACAGCACCGGCGTGCGGATCAGGTCCAGCCTGCGCTGGCGCTCCTGCTCCTCCTTCTTCGCGCCGATCTTGAAGCGCGACGCCTGGTTGTTGTTCCTGCGCGCCTTCGGCTGCTGTCGCAGCAGACGGTCCGAGGAGAGCTCCACCGCCGCGTTGTAGCCGAGCGGGGCGCCGTGCATGACCCGCTGCTGCTGCTCCTGGCCGGGACCGGGACCGCCCCAGCCGGCGGCCGTGCGCGGGTCCACGGGCGGGGCGGGCTGCTGCTGCGGCAGGACCGGGG
>NZ_JARAVO010000360.1:0-6508 GCF_033792805.1 Streptomyces sp. PA03-1a | reverse complement strand
GTGCCGGGGGTGGGGAGCAGCATGAAGCGGCCGTGGAAGTGGCCGTTGTGGAAGACGCGGAGCTCGACCTCCTGTTCCGGCAGTCCCAGCGTGTCCGCGTCCCAGGGGCGGCGGCCCCGCACCACGGTGCCGTCCTGCTCGATCCGCGGCGGGTGCCCGACGAGGGTGCCGTACTCGAAACGGCAGCCGCGCAGGTGGAGCAGGCTGACCAGCTGGTCGCGGACGTGCTCGACCACGACGTGCGGGGAGACCGCGGACTGGGCCAGCCGTGCGGTCTCGTGGATGCGCGCGAGGTGGTCGGCCTCGGTGATCGCGATCACCGCGAGCCGCCTGGTGCGGGCGGCGAGCTGGGAGACGGCCAGGCCCACGGCGAGCAGCAGGACCGCCGTCGCCACGTCGCCCGGCCCGCTGATGGTGAACCGCTCGTAGGGCGGGGCGAAGAAGAAGTCGAACCAGGCCGCCGCGGACAGCGCGGCGAGCGCCCCGGCGCGACGGCTGCCGAGGACGGCGACCGCCACGACGGCGACCACCAGCACCAGGGCCACGAGCGTGTTCGACACCTGGGTGCGGAAGGGGACGAGCACCAGGCACACCAGCGGCGGCAGGAGGAGCGCGGCGGGCAGGGCGAGCCGCGTCGGGTGGGGGAACGGGAAGGAAGGGCGCGTCATGGTCATCGCCTCCGTCGAGGGGGCCTGCCGGGCCCCCGTGGTCACCGCAGTGGCGTGGCGGCGTGCAGCGGCAGCCGCCAGGCGTTGCGGCGGTGCACGTCGTCGAGGACCTCGTGGAGCGGGGAGCGGGGTACGGCGAGCACCGGGCAGGCCGCGTGGACCAGGCAGTGCCGGGCCACCGAGGGGCTCAGCAGGCGGCGCAGCCGGCCGCGGCGTCCGGCGCCGACGACCAGCAGGTCGTCCGGGCGGTCCGCGACGTGGGTCAGCGCCCATCCCGCGGGCCCGCGCACGAGGAGCGCGCGCATGGGGAGGTCCGCCGGGAGGCCGCCGAAGGCGGACTCGACGGCGCCGACCAGCTGCTGCCGGGCCCGGTCCTGCCATTCCCGCAGCATCGGCGGGCAGGGGGAGCGCCGGTAGGCGAACTCCCCGCCCGGCGGTTCCCAGGCGAGCACGGTGACCAGCACCGCGCCCGTGCGGCGTGCCTCGGCGGCGGCCCGGTGCAGCGCCGTGAGGCTGCCGAGGGAGCCGCTCACCCCCACGACCACGCGGTGGTTTCCGGCGTCATCCATGCCTTCCATGGAAGACCCGGGCGGGGTGCCGCGGGGGCTTCTTGTCGTCCTCTTGTCGCCGGGCGGCGCACCCCTGACGCCGCCCTGACCCCGCCGGTCCCGACCCGCCGGTCCCGACCCGTCGGCCCTGACCCGCCGGGGTTCAGGCCGGATAGGCGTGCGCCTGGGCCGCCTTGACGGTGGCCCACACCTCGGCGCCGGGGTGCAGTCCGAGTTCGGCGGTGGCCACCGTGGTGAGGTCGGCGGCGAGCGGGAGTTCGCCCCGGACGTCGACGCGGATCTGGTCGCCGTGCGACTCCAGGCCCGCGACCCGGCCGTGCCACAGGTTCCGGGCGCTGGAGCCGGTGGGGCGGTCCCGGTGGAGGGTGACGGCGCCGGGCGGGAAGGCCACGAAGGCCGGGCCGGAGAGTTCCTCGGTGGTGGTGATGGCCGGTCCGCCGTCGATCCGTACGGTGTGCCCCTCGGCGCGGCCCCGGTAGAGGTTGAGGCCGACGAGGTGCGCGATGTAGTCGGTGCGCGGGCGGCGGGCGATCTCGGCGGGGGTGCCCTCCTGGACGGAGCCGCCGTGCTCGATGACCACCAGCCGGTCGGCCAGCACCATGGCGTCCAGCGGGTCGTGCGTGACCAGGACGGCCACCGCCTCGAAGTCGGCCAGGTGGCGGCGGAGCTGGGAGCGGACGTCCAGGCGGGTGCGGGCGTCGAGCGCGGCCAGCGGCTCGTCCAGGAGCAGCAGGCGGGGCCGGGTGGCCAGCGCCCGGGCGAGGGCGACGCGCTGCGCCTGGCCGCCGGAGAGCCGGCGGGGCCGGGCGGCGGCGTGCTCGGCCAGGCCCATCCGCTCCAGCCACGCGGCGGCCTCGGCGCGGGCCCGCGCCTTGGGCACGCCGTGGCAGCGCGGGCCGAAGGCGACGTTGTCCAGCGCGGACAGGTGCGGGAAGAGCAGGTAGTCCTGGAAGACCACGCCGACCGGGCGGGTCTCGGGGGGCGTGCCGTCCAGGGCGGCGCCGTCCAGCCGCAGGTGGCCGGCGGTGAGCGGGGTCAGCCCGGCCAGGGCCCGCAGCGCGGTGGTCTTGCCCGCGCCGTTGGGCCCGAGCAGGGCGAGCACCTCGCCGGGGGCGGCGGTGAGCGTCACGTCGAGGCGGAAGGCGCCGCGGTCGACGACCAGCCGGGCGTCCAGGCCCTCGGGGGCCGGGCTGCCGGAGGTCGCGGGTGCTTTGTCCAGGGAGGTCATGGCGTGGTCATCCAGCGGTCGCGCAGCCCGGCCAGGACGGCGATCGAGACGGCGAGCAGCACCAGGCTGAGCGCGATGGCGGCGGCCGGGTCGCTCTGCAGGGCGAGGTAGACGGCGAGCGGCATCGTCTGCGTACGGCCGGGGAAGTTGCCCGCGAAGGTGATGGTGGCGCCGAACTCGCCGAGCGCCCGTGCCCAGGCCAGGACGGCCCCGGCGGCGATGCCCGGGGCGATCAGCGGCAGCGTCACCCGGCGGAAGGCGGTGAAGCGGGAGGCGCCGAGGGTGGTGGCGGCCTCCTCGTAGCGCGGGTCGGCGGCCCGCAGGGTGCCCTCGACGCTGATGACCAGGAACGGCATCGCGACGAAGGCCTCCGCGACGACGACGCCCGCCGTGGTGAAGGGCAGCGTCACCCCGAACCACTGGTCCAGCCACCGCCCGGCGATGCCGTTGCGGCCCAGCGCCAGCAGCAGCGCGACACCGCCGACGACGGGCGGCAGCACCAGGGGCAGCGTCACCAGGGCGCGCAGCAGCCCGCGCCCGGGGAACTCGGTGCGGGCCAGCAGCCAGGCCAGGGGCACGCCCAGCACGAGGGTCAGCGCGGTGGCGAGGGTGGCGCAGATCAGGGAGAGCCGAAGCGCCTGCCACACCCCGGGACTGGTGAGCTGCGCGGGCAGTTCGCTCCACGGGGTGCGGACCAGCAGTCCGGCGAGCGGCAGCACCAGGAAGACGAGACCGAGCAGGGCCGGCAGCAGCAGCGGCAGGGGCACCGGGGAACGGTGACCCTGCCGGCGGCCGGCGCGGCGCGGCCGGGACTCCAGGAGTTCGGGCGCGCCGCCGCTGTGGTCGGTCATGGGTTGAGGAAGCCCGCCTCGCTCAGCACCTTCGCGCCCTGTTCGGACCGGACGAAGGCGATGAAGGCCTCGGCGGCCCCGGCGTTGGGCGCGTCCTTGAGCAGGACGATCGGGTAGTCGTTGACGGCACCGGCGGACTCGGGGAACTCCACGCCCTCCACCTTGCCGGCGGCGGCCTTCACATCGGTCCTGTAGACCACGGAGGCGTCGACCTCCTTGAGCTCCACCTTCGTCAGGGCGCTCTTGACGTCCTGCTCGTAGGAGACCGGGGTGAGCTTCAGGCCGGCGCCGTCCAGCGCCTTCTGCGCCGCGGCGCCGCAGGGCACCTCCTTGGCGCACAGGGCGACCTTGATCCCGGAGTTGGTGAGGTCCTTGAGGGACGTGACGTCCTCGGGGTTGCCCGGGACGACGGCGATCTCCAGCTGGTTGCGCACGAAGGTCGCGGGCTCGCCGGCCGCGTCGTTGGCGTCGGTGACGATCTCCATGGTCGTGGGGGAGGCGGCGGCGAAGACGTCGGCGGGGGCACCGGAGGTGATGCTGGCGGCGAGCGCGTCGCTGCCGCCGAAGTTGAAGGAGACCTTGGTGCCGGGGTGGGCCGCCTCGAACTCCGTGCCCAGTTCGGTGAAGCTCTCCTTGAGGGAGGCGGCGGCGAAGACGGTGACCGTGCCCTTCAGGTCGCCCGCGGAGGAGGTGCCCGCCGAGGGCGAGGACGACGCGGAGGCGCCGGCGGAGTCGTCCGAGGAGGAACAGGCGCTCAGGGCCAGCAGCACCGCGGTGCCTCCGACGGCCAGCTGAAGGGTCCGGCGGTGCGTGAGACGGGTCATCACAGGGCTGCTCCTCCGAGTCTCTACGGTCTCTCGACGACCACGTTGGTCGACTTGATGACGGCGACCGCCGGGACGCCGGGCTCGAGCTCCAGCTCCTCGGCCGACTCCCGGCTGATCATGGACACCACGCGGAACGGGCCGGCCTGGATCTCCACCTGGGCGGAGACGTCGCCGAGGATCACCTCGGTGACGATGCCCGCGAAGCGGTTGCGGGCCGAGGAGCCGGTGTGCTCGCGTTCGGTGCGGTTGAACTCCCGGGCGAAGGCGGCCAGATCGGGACCCTCGATGATGCGCCGGCCCTGCTCGTCGCGCTCCGCCCGCAGCCGCCCGCCGTCGACCCAGCGCCTGAGGGTGTCGGCGCTCACGCCCATGACTGCGGCCGCCTCGCCGATCCGGTAGGTGTGCATGACTCGATCATAGTGACGCAGATGCGAGCGGGAAGCCCATTGTCGGATTGCATCAGCCGGATCACGGCGCGTGGAGGGTCGCATGTGCGTTTCCGCGACCGCCGTGCGTGGGTACGGTGATCGGGGGAGGTGGAAGCCCGTGACCGTGTCCGTTCCCGCGCCGCCGCCGGGGCTCGCCGGCTTCAGCCTGAGCGGCGACCTGGCCCGCCCCGCGCCGCTCACGGTGCCCGACCTGCGCGCCTGGCCCCAGCACACGGCCCGGGTGAGCTTCGAGTGCCGCACCA
Source organism: Streptomyces sp. PA03-1a (assembly GCF_033792805.1). Lineage (NCBI taxonomy): Bacteria > Bacillati > Actinomycetota > Actinomycetes > Kitasatosporales > Streptomycetaceae > Streptomyces > Streptomyces sp. PA03-1a. The sequence goes on along the minus strand of NZ_JARAVO010000360.1, from coordinate 1,674 downwards.
GCGGTGTGCAGCACCACCGTTTCGAGGGCCCGTTGCTCCACGAGGTGCTGTGCTCGGCCGGTCCCGGCTTCGACCCCGGCCGCCGCAAGGACCGGTTGCGCTTCCTCATCGCCGTGACCGGGGCGGACGGTCACCACGCGTTGCTGTCCTGGGCCGAGATCGACCCGGACTTCGGGCACGCCCCCGTGCTGCTGGCCACCCGCATCGACGGCACCCCGCTGGACGCCTGCGGCCCGCAACTGGCTGCCCCAGGACCGCTGCGGGGCCCGGCACATCACCGCCATCCGGGTGGACGGGGGCTACGGCGGCGGGCCGGCGGCGGGGGGCGACCAGGGCGTCTGAGCGGGCACTACGATCGGCGGAATGCGATCCTCCCCCGCCGGCCTGGTCCGTGAGTTCCACACCGCCTTCGGCCTCGACGTCCGCCCCCGTCCGACCGAGATCACGCCCGAGCACGCGGCGCACCGTCAGGACCTGCTCGCCGAGGAGGTGGCCGAGGTCGCCGAGGCCTCCGGGACCGGTCCCCTGGACCACCTCGCGCACGAACTGGCCGACGTGGTCTACGTCGCGTACGGCACCGCGCTGGTGCACGGCATCGACCTGGACGAGGTCATCGCGGAGATCCACCGCGCCAACATGAGCAAGCTGGGCCCCGACGGCCGGCCCACCCTGCGGGCCGACGGCAAGGTCCTCAAGGGCGAGCACTACCGGGCGCCCGACGTCGCAGCGGTGCTGCGCGCCCAGGGCTGGACGCCCGCCGGGGAGTAACGCGGCAGCGCGGCGTGTGCAACCGTGAGCCATGCTGCTTCGCCAACTGGAGTACCTGGTGGCGCTCGCCAGGGAACGGCACTTCGCCCGCGCCGCCGACGCCTGCTTCGTCTCGCCGCCTCGCTGTCGGCCGGCATCCGCAAGCTGGAACGCGAGCTGGACGTGCCGATCGTGCGGCGGGGCCGGCGCTTCGAGGGGCTGACCCCGGAGGGCGAACGGGTACTGCTGTGGGCGCACCGCATCCTGGCGGAACGGGACGCGCCGCGGCAGGAACTCGCCGAGATGCGCGGCGGGCCGGCCGGCGCGCCGCGGCTCGGCGCGATACCCACGGCGCTGACCGCCGCGTCCCTGCTGACGACGCCGTTCTGCGAGCGGCACCCGGGGGTGCGGGTCAGCCTGGAGTCGCTGTCCTCACGGGAGATCAGCGACCGGCTCGCGGAGTTCGAGCTCGACGCGGCGATGACGTACCTGGACGACGACGCCTGCGCCACGTGCGCCGCTTCCCGCTCTCCGAGGAGCGCTACCTGCTGCTCGGCCCCGCGGACGCGCCGCCGGCCGGGCTGCCGGTGGCGCGTTGGGCGCAGGCGGCCGCGCTGCCGCTGTGCCTGCTGTCGTCGCGGATGCGCAACCGCCGGATCATGGACGAGTGCTTCGCCGCGGACGGGGTCACCGCGTCACCGGCCGTCGAGACCGACTCGGTCTCAGGGCTGTACGCGCACCTGGCGGGCTCGGGCGGGCGTTGGTCGAGCGTCATCTCGCACGCCTGGCTGCACATGTTCGGGGTGCCCGCGGGGATGCGCGTGGTGCCGCTGGAGGGGCCCGCGCACGGTCCCCGGGCGGGGCTGGTGATCGCGGACCGGCGGCCCGGCCGGGGACCGTGCGCGGGCCCCTCCAGCGGCACCACGC
>NZ_JARAVO010000035.1:0-49758 GCF_033792805.1 Streptomyces sp. PA03-1a | reverse complement strand
CCGGCCGAAGGCTGGGGGAGTGCGCCGGCGCGGCCCCGACTCAGGCACATGGTGCGAGGCAGGCCCGCACTGACCGCGCCGGGCAATCGGGGGGCGGGGGCACCCCGCCGCAGGCGCAAACAACCCGCACACAAACACCCGGGCAGCCCGGCGCAGCCGCCCGCAGGCGGTACGCACCCGCGCACAGCCACCGGCCGGGCAGAGACGGACCGCGCACGGCGCGCAACCACGGCCCCGCGGTGGGAACATGGCCCCATGCGGGTGGCGTACAGCGTGGAGACCGTACGGGCGGCGGAGCGGGCGCTCATGGCGCGGGTTCCGGAGGGGGCTCTGATGCAGCGGGCGGCGGCCGGGCTGGCGGCAGCGTGCGCGAACGCGCTCGGCACCGGGGGCGGGGTCTACGCGGCCCGCGTCGTCGTGCTGGCCGGGAGCGGGGACAACGGCGGCGACGCGCTGTACGCGGGGGCGCGCCTGGCGCGGCGCGGGGCGGGGGTGACCGCCGTCCTGGTGGCGCCGCAGAAGGCGCACCGCGGTGGCCTGGCGGCCCTGCGCGCCGCGGGCGGCCGTGCGGTCGCCCCGGACGACGTGGACGCGGTGGCCCTGATCCACCGCGCCGACCTCGTGCTGGACGGCATCGTGGGCATCGGGGGCAAGGGCGGGCTGCGCCCCGAGGCGGTGCCGCTGGCGGAGGCCGCGCACGCGTCCCGGGCGGTCGTGGTCGCCGTGGACCTCCCCAGCGGGGTGGACGCCGACAGCGGCGAGGTCCGGGGCGTGGCGGTGCGGGCCGACATGACGGTGACGTTCGGGACGTACAAGCCGGGCCTGCTCGTGGACCCGGCCGCCGAGCACGCCGGCGCCCTGCGCCTGGTGGACATCGGCCTCGGCCCCTGTCTGGACGGCACCGCGCCCGACCTGGAGGCGCTGCAGCACGCCGACGTCGCCGCCCTCCTGCCGGGCCCGGACGCCGAGAGCGACAAGTACCGGCGTGGCGTGATCGGCGTCGTCGCGGGCTCGGAGCGCTACCCCGGGGCCGCCGTGCTCGCGGTGGCGGGCGCGGGGGCCGTGCGGTACGTGGGCCCGGGGGCGCGGGCCGTGCTGGCCCGCTTCCCGGAGACGCTGGTGTCGGCCGGGCCGCCGCACAAGGCCGGCCGGGTGCAGGCCTGGGTGGTGGGCCCCGGGCTGGGCGACGGGCCGGAGGCGCGGCGCTCGGTGGACGACGTGCTCGCCTCGGACGTGCCCGTGCTCGTCGACGCGGACGGCCTGCGGCTGCTGGACCGGGCCGTGGTGCGCTCCCGCGCCGCGGGCACCGTGCTGACCCCGCACGCGGGGGAGGCGGCGGCGCTGCTCGGTGTGGCCCGCGAGGAGGTGGAGGCGGCGCGGCTGGACCATGTACGGAGGCTGGCCGAGGCGTTCGGCGCGACGGCGCTGCTGAAGGGCTCCACGACGCTCGTCGCGTCCCCGGAGCCGGGGGTGCCGGTCCGGGTCAATCCCACGGGGACGTCCTGGCTGGCCACGGCCGGCAGCGGTGACGTGCTCTCCGGTATCACCGGGTCCCTGCTGGCCGCCGGGCTCGCCCCGCGCGACGCGGCTTCCGTCGGCGCCTACCTGCACGGTCTGTCGGCGCGGGTCGCCGCGGGCCCGGTGGGCGCGCCGATCGCCGCGCACGACGTGGCCGCCGCCCTTCCTGACGCCTGGCGCGACATCAGGTCCTGATCCGCCGTCAATCAACTGGGCGAAACGGGTGGAGTCCGCCGACGTGGTGTTCCGCCGGGCGGCCGCACGTCAATTTGTGTGTTCATGGGAACGTATGCCAGAAGCAGGGTCCGGTTGCTCACCGCGGCAGTGGTCGCCCTTGCCGCACTCGGTGCGCACACGACGGCCGCCGCGGACGACGACTGGCCGGTGCCGGTGGACCGGCTCGTCCCCGGGGTCCCCTTCGGCCCTGCCGCCTCCCGGCAGGTGGACACCCCCGACCAGGGTGCGCTGCCCCGCACGATCGGCATGGCGCCGACCGGGCCCACGCGCAGCGCCGTGCTCTCCGAGGACGAGGGCGAGGACTGGGTGGATCCGCAGCTGGTGGAGTTCGTGCCCGCCAAGGACGTCGAGCGGGCGCGTACGTTCCAGCAGGAGCGGGCCGCCGAGGAGGAGGACCAGGACCCGTACTACGAGGAGGACGAGGAGGACGGGTCGAACCCGGAGCCCGCCGAGTACTGCACGTCCTTCACAGGCCCCTACCAGCGCGAGGTCGAGAAGCGGCTGCGGCTGCGTGTGAACGGCAGGCAGTCCGAGGCCGACTGCTCGGAGATCCGCCGTTACCAGAAGTCCAAGGGCATCGTGCCCGCCACCGGCTTCGCGGGCCCCACCACCTGGGGCTACCTCCGTCTCGACGAGGCCACCAGGAAGGGCCCCAACGCCTCCCGCCGGTGCCCGGCGCCGGCCCGGGGCAAGCGCATCGTCTGCATCGACCTCAACCGCCAGCTGCTGTGGGTGCAGAGCAGCAGCACCAAGGTCGTCTTCGGCCCCGTCGCCATCCGCAGCGGCCGCACCGGCTACCTCACCCGTACCGGCCGCTTCTCCGTCTACTGGCGCCACAAGGACCACGTCTCCGACATCTACGACGCCCCGATGCCCTACAGCCAGTTCTTCAGCGGCGGCCAGGCGATGCACGCCACTCCCGGGAGCGTCTACAAGGCGCCCGGATCGCACGGCTGCATCAACCTGTCCAACCGCAACGCGCGCCTGCTGTGGAACGTCCTGAAGATCCAGGAGGCGGTGTACGTGTGGGGCAGGAAGCCCGCCACGTGACGGCGGCACGGGGCCGGCCTGAGACACTGGGCGCGATGGATGAGACGAATCTGCGCGCCCAGGCCACGATCGACCTCGCCGCCCTGCGGTCCAACGTCGCGGCGCTGCGCGCCCGCGCACCCCGCTCCGGGCTGATGGCCGTGGTCAAGGCGGACGCCTACGGCCACGGGATGGTGCCGTGTGCCCGGGCCGCCCTGGAGGCGGGCGCGGGCTGGCTCGGCACGGCGACGCCCGACGAGGCGCTGGCCCTGCGCGCAGCCGGGATCACGGCCCCCGTGCTGTGCTGGCTGTGGACGCCGGGAGGGCCCTGGCGGGCCGCCGTGGAGGCGGACGTCGACGTGACGGTCAGCGCGCCGTGGGCGCTGCGCGAGGTCGCGGAGGCCGCCGCGGCCGCGGGCCGGACCGCGCGCGTCCAGCTGAAGGCCGACACGGGTCTGGGCCGCAACGGCGCCCAGCCCGCGGAGTGGCCCGACCTCGTCGCCGCCGCCCGCGCCGCCGAGACCGAGGGCCTGGTCAAGGTCACCGGGCTGTGGTCGCACTTCGCGTGCGCCGACGAGCCCGGCCACCCCTCCATCGCGGCGCAGCTCGCCGTCTTCCACAGCGCTCTGGAGACCGCGGAGCGCGCCGGGTTGCGCCCCGAGGTCCGGCACATGGCGAACTCCCCGGCCACGCTGACCCTGCCCGAGGCGCACTTCGACCTGGTCAGGACCGGGGTGGCGATGTACGGGATCTCGCCGGTCCCGCAGGTCGGCGGCCCGGCCGACTTCGGGCTGCGCCCGGTGATGACGCTGTCGGCGCGACTGGCCTCGGCCAAGCGCGTCCCCGGCGGCCACGGGGTCTCCTACGGGCACCACTACACGACGCCCGGCGAGACGACCCTCGCCCTGGTGCCCGTCGGGTACGCCGACGGCGTCCCGCGGCACGCCTCGGGCACCGGCCCGGTGCTGGTGGCGGGCAAGTGGCGGACGGTCGCCGGGCGGGTGGCGATGGACCAGTTCGTGGTCGACCTCGGGGGCGACGGGGCCGACGCGGGTGACGAGGCAGTACTGTTCGGCCCTGGTGACCGCGGTGAGCCGACCGCCGAGGACTGGGCACGGGCGGCGGGCACCATCGCATACGAGATCGTCACTCGGATCGGGACCCGGGTGCCGCGCGTCTACGTGGGTACGTAAACGCGTAGCCAAGGGGAAGCAGCGATACGACCATGACCGAGAGCGGTAGGGCAACGGGGGCGGCGATCGAGGCGGTGGCCGAAGCGGCCGCCGCTTCCGGTCGCTGGCAGCGCGCCGGGATCGTCGGCGCGGCCGTGGGCGTCGTCGCGGCGGGTGCCGCCGCGGGGGTGGCGCTGGAGCGGGCCACGGTGGGCCGGGGGATGCGCAAACGCGCCCGGCTCGCCCTCGACCTGGCCGGGCCGTACGGCTCGCTGCGCGGGATGCCGGGCAGGGTCGCCGCGGAGGACGGCACCGAGATCTACTACGAGGTCGAGGAGGCGGACCCGGCGGCGATCGACGCGGCCGCGCCGACGCGACGCTGGCAGTTCTTCCGCCGCAGCGGCCAGGCGCCGCCGCTGACCGTGGTCTTCAGCCACGGGTACTGCCTCAACCAGGACTCCTGGCACTTCCAGCGCGCCGCGCTGCGCGGGGCGATACGCGCCGTCTACTGGGACCAGCGCAGCCACGGCCGCTCCGGCCGGGGCAAGGACCAGGCGGACGGCGAGCCCGCCACGATCGACCAGCTCGGCCGCGACCTGAAGGCGGTGATCGACGCCGCCGCGCCGGAGGGCCCGTTGGTGCTCGTCGGGCACTCCATGGGGGGCATGACGGTCATGGCGTTCGCCGACCAGTTCCCCGAGGTGGTGGCCGAGCGCGTGGCCGGCTTCGCCTTCGTCGGCACGTCCTCCGGCAAGCTGGCCAGCGTGACGCTGGGCCTGCCGGCGGCCGGCGCGCGGGCGCTGCGGGCGCTGGCGCCGGGGGTGCTGCGGATCCTGGGCACCCAGGTCGACCTGGTGGAACGGGGGCGCCGGGCGACGGCCGACCTCTTCGCCGGGATCATCAAGCGCTACTCCTTCGGCTCCGAGGTGGACCCGGGCGTCGCGCGCTTCGCCGAGCGGATGATCGAGTCGACCCCGATCGACGTCGTCGCCGAGTTCTACCCGGCCTTCACCGAGCACGAGAAGAGCGAGGCCCTGGACGTGCTGGACGGCCTGCCCGGGCTCGTACTGGCCGGGGACAAGGACCTGCTGACGCCCAGTGAGCACAGCCGGGCCATCGCCGAGCGCCTGCCGGACACCGAGCTGGTGGTGGTGCCCGGGGCCGGGCACCTGGTGATGCTGGAGCACCCCGAGCTGGTCAACACGCACCTGGCGGCGCTGCTCGCCGAGGCGGCCGACGCCTCGCGCGCAGCGGTCCCGCAGGCGCTGCGCGAACTGGCGGTGCCGCCGCCCGCCGGGCCGGGCAGGGCGGACCGCGTGGTCTCCGGCGGCGCGTAGCATTCGGGCACATGGGCATGGAAGCCATCGGCATGGAAGCGATCCGGGTCACCGTCAAGACCCCCGACCAGATGCGCGAGCTGGGGCGCCGTCTCGCGCCGCTACTGCGCGCCGGCGACCTCGTCGTCCTCAGCGGTGACCTGGGAGCGGGCAAGACCACGCTGACCCGTGGCCTGGGCGAGGGCCTGGGCGTCCGGGGCGCGGTGACGTCGCCGACCTTCGTGATCGCGCGGGTGCACCCCTCGCTGGGCGGCGGCCCCGCCCTGGTGCACGTGGACGCGTACCGGCTGACCGGCGGCCTCGACGAGATGGAGGACCTGGACCTCGACGTCTCGCTGCCGGAGTCGGTGGTCGTGGTCGAGTGGGGCGAGGGCAAGGTCGAGGAGCTCTCCGACGACCGGCTGCAGCTGGTGATCCACCGCGCGGTGGGCGAGGTCGCCGCGAACGGGCAGGAGGACCACGACGTGCGCGAGGTCGTCGTGACCGGGGTCGGCGGGCGCTGGGCCGGTGAGGACCTGGCGGGCCTCGGCGTCTGAGCGCGTAACCGTTCCGACAAGGTGTCGGGAAGATGTTGCGTACGGCACGTCCCCCGTGTTCTGCTGGAGTCCAGGAGTCGGTTAGGGCTGCCTAACCCGACCCCCGTCGGACCCAGGAGGCATCCATGTCGGCCCACACGGCCCCGGAGCCGGAGCCGGGTTACTCGATGCAGGCGCTGCTGGCGGCGGCCGCGGCGGCGAACGCGGTGTGCACCCCGCCGGGGGAGCCCGAGGAGCCGGAACCGGACACGGCGCAGGACGAACCCACGCGGCGCCCCGAGGCGGACGCGGCCTAGGCGCACGCCGCCCAGGCGGAGGCCGGCCGGACCGGTCCGGCCGGGCAGCGGGACACGAGGTGCCCGCCCGCCGGGTGAACCCGGGAGGCGTTCACTCGTCCGGGGGAAATCAGCGCACGACGACGATCTTGGTGTTCACGGTCGCGAACTTCCACAGCGCCGCCCCGTCCTTCCGCTTCTCGCGGATGCCGCCGGTCTGCTGACCCGGGGGCGGGGCGTCGGGCAGGGAGCCGTCCTTCGCCGCGCTGAAGCCGATCACCACGCTGTCCACGGTCGTGAACCGCACCACGTTCTCGACGGCCACGCCGTCGCCGCCGACGCTGGCGGCGCTGCGGGAGGTCACGGAGTAGGTGCCGGGGGCGGGGTCCACGGTGCCGGGGACGACCCCGTACGTGGTGCGCACCTTCCCGTCGTCGCCGACCAGCCACACGCGGTCCGCGCGCAGCGAGTACACGACCCTGCTGCCGGTGCCGGAGGCCGCGGGGAGCTCGTCCGTCCGCTTCGGCGAGGGCGAGGCGGAGGCCGCCAGGGAGGTGTCGCGGCCGCCGGTGTCCGTGGGACGGACGCCCTTGGTCATCTCACTGGCGGAGCTGGAGGCCTGGACGGCGAGCACGCCGACGGCGGCCAGAGCGGCTGCGGTCAGTCCGGTCACGATCGTCCCTGAACCGATCCTTGCCACGGCTTTCCTCCGGAGGTGGGCGTCACGCTGGGTTGACGTTAGCAGCCGGGCCGCACGCCGACGGGAGCGCCGTCCCGGGCCGCGGTGGTGCCTCCGTCCTGGCAGGGCCACCCCGGTGAACGCCGTAGGCTGAACGCGTGCTGCTGCTTGCCTTCGATACCGCAACCCCCGCCGTGACGGTCGCCCTGCACGACGGCCGACGCGTGCTCGCCGAGTCGACGGAGATCGACGCGAGACGGCACGGGGAGCTGCTGATGCCCGCCGTGGACCGTGTGCTGCGGGAGGCGGGGACCGGACTGGGCGACGTGACCGGGATCGTGGTCGGGGTCGGCCCCGGCCCGTACACGGGGCTGCGCGTCGGGCTGGTGACTGCGGTCTCCTTCTCCGACGTGCTCGGCGTCCCCGTCCACGGGATCTGCACCCTCGACGGGCTGGCCTACGCCGCCGGGATCGAGGGGCCGTTCGTCGTGGCGACGGACGCGCGCCGCAAGGAGGTCTACTGGGCCCGGTACGAGGGCCCGCGGGCCCGGGTGACCGACCCGGCCGTGGACCGGCCCGGCGACATCGCCGACGAGGTCGCCGGGGTGCCCGCGGTCGGCGCGGGCGCCGCCCTCTACCCCGAGGCCTTCACCGACGTCCGCCCGCCCGCCGACCAGTCCGCCGCCGCGCTGGCCGCGCTCGCCGCCGTGAAGCTGGCGGACGGCGAGGACTTCCTCCCCGCGCTGCCGCTCTACCTGCGCCGCCCGGACGCCCAGGTGCCGGCCGGTTACAAGGCGGTCCTGCCGAAGTGACCGCGCTGATGCGCGAGATGCGCTGGTGGGACCTGGACCCGGTGATGGAGCTGGAGCACCGGCTCTTCCCGGACGACGCGTGGTCGCGCGGCATGTTCTGGTCCGAACTGGCCGACGCGCGGCACCCGTCGGCGACCCGGCACTACGTCGTGGCCGAGGACGAGGCCGGGCGGATCATCGGCTACGGGGGCCTGGCCGCCGTCGGCGGCACCGGGGACGTGCAGACCATCGGCGTCGCCCCCGAGCAGTGGGGCACCGGCCTCGGCGCGCTGCTGCTCGAGGAACTGCTGCGCCAGGCCACCGCCTTCGAGTGCCACGAGGTGCTGCTGGAGGTGCGGGTCGACAACGTCCGCGCCCAGCGGCTGTACGCGCGCTTCGGCTTCGAGCCGATCGGCTTCCGCCGCGGCTACTACCAGCCGGGCAACGTCGACGCGCTCGTGATGAGGCTCGGCGAGCTGCCGGCATCCCCTGACGTACCGGGACTACAAGGAACAGAGACCACCCATGGCTGACGAGCCCCTTGTCCTCGGCATCGAGACGTCCTGCGACGAGACCGGTGTCGGCATCGTGCGCGGGCACACCCTGCTGGCCGACGCGATCGCGTCCAGCGTGGACGAGCACGCCCGTTTCGGCGGCGTCGTCCCCGAGGTCGCCAGCCGCGCGCACCTGGAGGCGATGGTCCCCACGATCCAGCGCGCGCTGAAGGAGGCCGGCGTCGTCGCCTCCGACCTCGACGGGATCGCCGTCACCGCCGGCCCCGGACTCGCGGGCGCGTTGCTGGTCGGCGTGTCCGCGGCCAAGGCGTACGCCTACGCGCTCGGCAAGCCGCTGTACGGGGTCAACCACCTGGCCTCCCACATCTGCGTGGACCAGCTGGAGCACGGGCCGCTGCCCGAGCCGACGATGGCGCTGCTGGTGTCCGGCGGCCACTCGTCGCTGCTGCTGGCCCCTGACATCACCGGCGACGTGCGCCCGCTGGGCTCCACCATCGACGACGCGGCGGGCGAGGCCTTCGACAAGGTCGCCCGCGTGCTGGGCCTCGGCTTCCCCGGCGGCCCGGCCATCGACCGCGCGGCCCGCGAGGGCGACCCGGACGCGATCCGCTTCCCCCGCGGCCTGACCGGCTCCCGCGACCCGCTCTACGACTTCTCCTTCTCCGGCCTGAAGACGGCCGTGGCCCGGTGGATCGAGTCCAAGCGCCGGGAGGGCGTGGAGGTGCCGGTCGCGGACGTGTCCGCGTCCTTCCAGGAAGCCGTCGTCGACGTCCTCACCCGCAAGGCGATCCGGGCCTGCAAGGACAACGGCGTCGACCACCTGATGATCGGCGGCGGCGTCGCGGCCAACAGCCGGCTGCGCTCGCTGGCGCAGGAGCGCTGCGAGGACGCGGGCATCGTCCTGCGCGTGCCGCGCCCCAAGCTGTGCACCGACAACGGCGCCATGGTCGCGGCCCTCGGCGCGGAGATGGTGGCCCGCGGCCGGCCGTCCTCCACGTGGGACCTGCCGGCGGACTCCTCGCTGCAGGTGACGGACGTGTCCGTGCCCGGCCACACGCACGACCACGACCACGACCATCTCCACGAGCTCAGCAAGGACAACCTCTACTCGTGACCGTCGCCCTGATGTGGGAGGCCCGCGCCGTCGAAGGGCGCGGGCCCGAGCTGCTGGCGTGGGCCCGCGAACGGACGCTGTCCCCGGCCCCGCTGCGCCGCGAGACCTTCTCCGCCCCCCAGGACCGGGTCCTGGTCATCACCTGGTGGGACGCCCCGTACGACGCGGAGCTGCCCGAGCTGCCCGAGCCCGGCAACGGCCTGGCCCGGCGGGCCGTCCACCGCTGGCGCTTCGAGTCGGTGGGGGACACGGCCTAGCCCCGGGGGGCGGGAGGGCCGGTCGTATGATGAGTCCGGCGTCGATCGCAACCGGGCTTCTGCTCGGCGCCGCCCCCGAGCAGGCGTCCTGCCGGACGACCGGTGTCCGGGAGGCGTTCTCGCAGGTGGCGAAGTAGTGACCGATTCCGGCTGTGCCGTCCTCTTCGATCTCGACGGCGTCCTCCTCGACAGCCGGCGGGCGATGCGACAGGCGATCCTCGACGTCGCCCGCGCCGCCCTGGGCGAGCCCGTCGACGAGAGCCGTCTGCCGGCCGGACTCGACCACCTTCCCCATCACGAACTCCTGGCGCGTCTCGGCGTGACCGACGAGGAGACCGTGTTCGGAGCCTCCTGGGAGGACGCGCTCACCCTCGCCACGTGGGGTGCGTCGCCGTTCCCGGGCGCCGTCGGCGTGCTGCGCGACCTCGCGGCCTCCGGTACGGCGATCGGGGTGGTGACCATGCAGCCCGCGAGCCGGGTGGCGCGGCTCGTCCCCGCGGAGCTGTCCGCGCACTTCGGCGTGGTGGTCGGATGGGGCGACGCGGCGCCCAAGCCCTCCGGGGAGGGGATCCTGCTCGCGCTCGACCGTCTCGGGGTGCCGCCCGGCCGTGCCTGCTTCGTGGGCGACAGCCCTTCCGACGTCGTCGCCGCGGCGTCCGCCGGGATCCCGTCGATCGGCGCGGTCTGGGGGTACACCGGCCCCGCGCTGGGCAGCTGCGACCCCACCGTCCTCGCCGGCGCCCTCACCGACGTGCCGGGCGCCGCGCGGCGCCTGCTGCGGCGGACGTAGCGCCTCAGCCGCGGACCGGGCCGCCCACCAGCATGCTCGGGGCGCCCGCGACACGGGTGAGGAAGACCGTGGCCGCGTGGGGGCCCTGGGGCTTGACGCGGCGGCGCACCTCCTCCGGCTCGACGGCCGAGCCGCGCTTCTTGACGGTCAGCACGCCGACCTCGCGTTCGCGCAGCAGGGCCTTGAGCCGCTTGAGGTTGAAAGGCAGCACGTCGGTGATCTCGTAGGCGGTCGCGTACGGCGTCGTGTGCGGCTCGTCCGAGGTGACGTACGCGATGGTCCCGTCGATCAGCCCGCCGCCGACCTGCGCCGCCACGTCGGCCACCATGTGGGCCCGGATGACCGCGCCGTCCGGCTCGTACAGCCAGCGCCCCACGGGGCGCACCTGGGGGTCGGGCAGCCCGGCGGCGGGCAGCGTGGCGCCCGACGGCAGGAGGGTCGCGCGGCGGGCGCCCGGTGTGGTGCCGAACCACAGCACGGCCTCCTTCACGTCGCCGTGGTCGGAGACCCATTCCGCCTCGGCGTCCTCCGGCACGGCCTCGTGCGGGATCCCCGGCGCCACCTTCACGGCGGCCAGCGGCGCCCTCCGCGCCGCCGCCACCGCCCACGACAGCGGCGGGGAGTACGCCTCGGGGTCGAAGATCCTGCCCCGTCCGCCACGCCGGGCGGGGTCGGCGAACACCGCGTCGAAGCCGTCCGTGGCGGTCTGCGTCACATCGGCGCAGCGCACCTCGATCAGGTCGGCCAGCCCCAGCGCCTCGGCGTTCGCCCGCACCACCGCGCAGGTCAGCGGGGAGCGGTCGACCGCCAGCACCTTCACCCCGGCGCGGGCCAGCGGGACGGCGTCCCCGCCGATCCCGCAGCACAGGTCCGCCAGCCGCCGCACCCCGAGCGCGGCGAACCGCTCCGCCCGGTGCCGGGCGACGGAGGCGCGCGTCGACTGCTCGACCCCGTCGGGTGTGAAGTACATCCGGTACGCGTCCTCCCCGAACTTCGCCGCCGCCCGCTGCCGCAGCCGGGCCTGCGTCAGCGCCGCCGCCACCAGCCCGGCGTCGTGCTCCCGCCGCAGCCGTGTCGCGGCCGCCAGTTCGGCGGCGGGGTCGTAGTCCCGCAGGGAGGTCAGCAGCGACTGCCCCTCGTCGGTCAGGAGAGCCGAGAACGCGTCAAGATCCACGCCGTCCATTGTCCCGCGGCACCGGTGCGTGCTGGACTTGCCCGGTACGTGGAGGACGAGGGGGGACGGATGACGGCCGTGCTCAGCACGGAATGGGACTCCTTACGGCAGCGGGCCACGCTGAGCGCCGGAGCACCCGGCGGCGCCGCCCCGGTGGAGCGTGTGGACGCGCGGACCCGGGCGGAACTGCTCGGGCGGCTGCGCTGGGAGGTCCTCCAGGGCGGCGGCCTCTTCCTGGCCTACTCCCAGTTGCTCGACGGCGCCGCCTTCGCCGTGCTGCGGCCCGCCGAACTCCTCGACGAGCTCGCGCTGCGCGCCGTCGGCGGCGGGGCGATGATGCCGATCCGGGTCAACGCCCGCGACGCGGACCTGGCGGGGCAGCTCGTCGCACTCCTCTCCCGCGGCTTCCTCTTCTCCTCCCTGCCGCTCCCCGACGACCGGTGCCTGCGCCTGCAGCACGAGCTCGCCGTCCGCGCCGACCCGGCCGCCGCCGCCGCGAGGCTCGCGGCGGAGGGTCCGGCCGCCACGGCGGACCGGCTGCTCGCGGCGACCGGGGTCCTCGGCACCCCGTTGCGGCGGCGCATGGTCACCCGCTGGGACGACTGGCTGCAGGCGGCAGGACGCGGCCAGCTGGAGGTCAGCCCGCTGCGGCCGGCCGACTACGGGGCCGCGTACGCCGTGCAGCCCCCGCCCCCGCCCGGGGCGCTCGCCGGTGACGCGGGACGGGCCGTGCTGGCCGCGTGGACCGGCGGGGAGCTCGACGTGGACGGCATGCCCCACCGCAGCCGCGTGCACGAGCGGCTGGACGCCTTGCTGCACGACCACGACCCGGACGTGCGGGCCGACGGGCGGACGCTGCGCGACGCCTTCGACGAGACGTACTACCGGGCGATCGCCGCCGGTGAGGGGTGCGCGCTCGGGGTGAGCGCCACCCGGCACGGCGTACCGCGGGCGGAGGCCGAGGCGCTGGGGGAGCGGACCCAGGTGGTGGCCTGGCCGACCCGCTTCGAGCTGCGGCTCGGGCTGCTGACCGCGGCGCAGTGGCAGCGCTTCACCGACGACGCCGCGGACGCCCTCGCGGCGTGGTGGGAGCGGCAGGACCTCGCCGCGCTCCAGGAGGTCGGCGACCTGCTCGGCGGACGGACCAAGGAGCCCCCGGAAGGCCGCGGGGACGAGGTGCCGGTGACCCGCGTGCGGCGCGTCGCGCGGGCGGTCCGCGGGCTCGGCGCCGAGTCCCTGGCGGCGGGCGGGCTGAGCGCCGCCGCGGGGGTGCTCGGCCAGGGGGCGCTCGGTTCGTTCGCGGCCGGCGCGGCCGGGGCCCTGACGCCCGTGCTCGTCGCCGCCGTGACCGCGGGGCTGCCGCGCCTGCGGGACTACCGGGGCCGGTACGACGTGATGGAGTTCCCGGCGACCCCGCGGGGGGCGGTCTGATGGACGGCGAGGCGGCACGTACCGGGAGCCGCAAGGCGTACGGCGACGCCGAGGGCGGGCGGTGGTGCGAGGTCCACCTCGACACCTACCGGCTGCCGTCCGGGGCGGAGGTCGAGCTGCACCGGGTCCGGGTCGGCGGCGGTCGCACAGGTGTCGTGGTCCTCGCCCGGCGGGGTGAGGACGTGCTGATGGTCCGTCAGTGGCGGCCTGCGGTGGGACGCTGGGCCTGGGAGCTGCCGCGCGGCTTCGGCGAGGCCGACCCCGCCGCCGACGCGCTGCGCGAGCTCGCCGAGGAGACCGGGCTGGTGGGCTCGGCGGCGACGGTGGTGGCGGTCCTGGACGTCGACTCCGGGCTGCTGGAGAGCCAGGTGGCCGTCGTCGAGGTGGCCGTCGCCGGGGACGCCGTGGCCGGGCCCGGTGCCGCCGGGGACGGCGAGGTCGCCGAGGCGCGCTGGTGGGGCCCGGACGACATCGCGGGGGCGGTCCGCTCGGGCGAGCTGCGCGACGGGTTCACCCTTGCCGCGCTCGGCGCGTGGAGCGCCGTCCGCCGGTGAGCGGCACGGGCGCGCCGGGCCCGGAACCGCGCGTCCGGGCACCCCGTTCCCCCCGGGGGAGCGCGGATCGTGCGGCGCGGCGTTGGCACTCCGCTTGACCGAGTGCTAAGCGCGTCCTAATCTCGGACCTGGCACTCAGCCATGCCGAGTGCCAGAACAAACGCGACGGGCAGGTCCGGCACCCGCGACGACGGGCCTACCAGGTCGCCACCCCAGACAGACACTCCCGTGAGCCCTTTGAAGGGGGAGGTCGGATCGTGACGACCACCAGCACCAAGGTTGCCATCAAGCCGCTCGAGGACCGCATCGTGGTCCAGCCGCTGGATGCCGAGCAGACCACCGCCTCCGGCCTGGTCATCCCGGACACCGCCAAGGAGAAGCCCCAGGAGGGCGTCGTCCTGGCCGTCGGCCCGGGTCGCTTCGAGGACGGCAACCGCATCCCGCTCGACGTCAAGGTCGGCGACATCGTGCTGTACAGCAAGTACGGCGGCACCGAGGTCAAGTACAGCGGCGAGGAGTACCTCGTCCTCTCGGCTCGCGACGTCCTCGCGATCGTCGAGAAGTAAATCCGGCGCCGCTCGTAACCGAGAAATGCCGTGACCACGCCCCGGGCACACCGAGTCCTCGCACGGACCGGGGACCCGGGGCGCGGTCTTTGACGAGAACCCAAAGACGAGGAATTCCGCCGGTATGGCCAAGATCCTGAAGTTCGACGAGGACGCCCGTCGCGCCCTCGAGCGTGGCGTCAACAAGCTCGCCGACACCGTGAAGGTGACGATCGGCCCCAAGGGCCGCAACGTCGTCATCGACAAGAAGTTCGGCGCCCCGACCATCACCAACGACGGTGTGACCATCGCGCGTGAGGTCGAGATCGACGACCCGTACGAGAACCTCGGCGCGCAGCTGGTGAAGGAGGTGGCGACCAAGACCAACGACATCGCGGGTGACGGCACCACCACCGCCACCGTGCTCGCCCAGGCGCTGGTCCGCGAGGGTCTGCGCAACGTCGCCGCCGGCGCCTCCCCGGCCGCCCTGAAGAAGGGCATCGACGCCGCCGTCAAGGCCGTCTCGGACGAGCTGCTCGCGACCGCCCGCCCCATCGAGGGCAAGGACGACGTCGCCGCCGTCGCCGCGCTGTCCGCCCAGGACAAGCAGGTCGGCGAGCTGATCGCCGAGGCGATCGACAAGGTCGGCAAGGACGGTGTCATCACCGTCGAGGAGTCCAACACCTTCGGCCTGGAGCTGGACTTCACCGAGGGCATGGCCTTCGACAAGGGCTACCTGTCGCCGTACTTCGTGACGGACCAGGAGCGCCAGGAGGCCGTCCTGGAGGACCCGTACATCCTCATCACCCAGGGCAAGATCTCCTCCATCCAGGACCTGCTCCCGCTGCTGGAGAAGATCCTGCAGGCCGGTGCCTCCAAGCCGCTGCTGATCATCGCCGAGGACGTCGAGGGCGAGGCCCTGTCGACCCTGGTGGTCAACAAGATCCGCGGCACCTTCAACGCGGTCGCGGTCAAGGCCCCCGGCTTCGGCGACCGCCGCAAGGCCATGCTCGGTGACATCGCCACCCTCACCGGCGGCACCGTCGTCGCCGAGGAGGTCGGCCTCAAGCTCGACCAGGTCGGCCTGGACGTGCTCGGCACCGCCCGCCGCGTGACCGTCACCAAGGACGACACCACCGTCGTCGACGGCGCCGGCGAGTCCTCGGAGATCACCGGCCGGATCAACCAGATCAAGGCCGAGATCGCCTCGACCGACTCCGACTGGGACCGCGAGAAGCTCCAGGAGCGCCTCGCCAAGCTGGCCGGCGGCGTGTGCGTCATCCGCGTCGGCGCGGCCACCGAGGTCGAGCTCAAGGAGAAGAAGCACCGTCTGGAAGACGCCATCTCCGCGACCCGCGCCGCGGTCGAGGAGGGCATCGTCTCCGGTGGTGGCTCCGCGCTCGTCCACGCGGTCAAGGTGCTGGACGACAACCTCGGCAAGACCGGCGACGAGGCCACCGGTGTGGCGGTCGTCCGCCGCGCCGCGGTCGAGCCGCTGCGCTGGATCGCCGAGAACGCCGGCCTGGAGGGCTACGTCATCACCTCCAAGGTCGCCGAGCTGGAGAAGGGCCACGGCTTCAACGCCGCGACCGGCGAGTACGGCGACCTGGTGAAGTCCGGCGTCATCGACCCGGTCAAGGTCACCCGCTCCGCCCTGGAGAACGCCGCCTCCATCGCCTCCCTGCTCCTCACCACCGAGACCCTCGTGGTGGAGAAGAAGGAGGAGGAGCCCGCCGAGGCCGGTCACGGTCACGGCCACGGCCACTCCCACTGAGCTGGACCGCGAAGGCCCCCGTTCCCGGCCGGGAACGGGGGCCTTCGGGCTGTGACGGCCAGGGACGGCCAGGGACGGCCCACGCCGCCTCGACGGCCGGTCTCAGTCGCGGGGGTAGGCCGGACCGAAGCGCCTCCCCGCCTTCGACGAGACGCGGCCGAGCGCCCCGCTCGGCGCCAGCCTGGCCGCCGCCACCGCGACCTTGTAGCGGGGGTCGGGCACGCTGAGGGAGCGGCCGCGGGCCAGGTCGCGCAGGGCCGCGGCGACCACCTTGTCGGCGTCCAGCCACGCCCAGGAGGGGATGCCGCCGGTGTCCATCCCGGCCCGCTGGTGGAACTCGGTGCGGACGAAGCCCGGGCACAGCGCCAGCAGCCGCACCCCGGTGCCCGCCAGGTCGCGGGCCACGCCCTGGGTGAAGCTGACGACCCACGCCTTGCTGGCCCCGTACGTGCCGCGCGGCACGAAGGCCGCCACCGAGGCCACGTTGATCACGAAGCCGCGCCCGCGCTCCCGCATGGCGCCGGTCGCGGCGCCGGTCAGCCGCAGCACCGCCTCGCAGTGCACCTTGAGCATGGTCAGCTCATCGGCCATCGGCACGTCGCCGAAGCCGCCCCGGTTGCCGAAGCCCGCGTTGTTGACCAGCACGTCGACCGGGCGTTCGCGGTCGCGGAGCCGTGCCTCGACCGTCTCGATGCCCTTGTCCGCCGACAGGTCGGCGGGCAGCACCTCGACGGTCACCCCGTACGCGCGCCGCAGGTCCTGCGCGCACTCCTCCAGCCGCTGCTCGTCGCGGGCGACCAGGACGAGGGCGTGACCGTCCCCCGCCAGCCGGCGCGCGAACGCCGCGCCGATCCCCGCGGTGGCTCCCGTGATCAGTGAAGTCGTCATGCCCCGCAGGCTAGTGAGCCCCCGTACGTCCGCGGGCCGCGGCGCGCACGTCCTGCGGGAGCGCGTCCGCCGCCAGCAACCGGGGGAGCAGCGCGGGCTCCAGGGTGACCGCGCGGAAGGTCAGCGCGACGGTGACCTCGTGGTCCGGGCGGTGGACGACCTCGACCCGGTCGCCCGCCCGGACCTCCCCGGCTTCCGCGACCCGGAGGTAGGCACCGGGCAGCGCGGCGCGGGTGAACGTCTTGATCCAGCCGCCCTGTTCCAGCCAGCCCTGGAATGTGGCGCAGGGGATCCGGGGGCAGGACACCTCCAGGACGGCGCCGCCCGGTCCGCCGATCCGCCAGCGTTCCCCGATCAGGGCCTGGTTGACGTCCAGCCCCGAGGTGGTCAGGTTCTCCCCGAACATGCCGTTGCGCAGCGGCAGGTCGAGTTCGCGTTCCCAGGTGTCGAGGTCCTCGCGTGCGTAGGCGTAGACCGCCTGGTCGGTACCGCCGTGGTGCGCCACGTCGTACACCCGGTCGCCGGCGAGGCCGACCGCGCCGGTGCCCTTGGGGCCCGGTGCGGTCACCGCCACCGGGCCCGGCACCGGGAGCTTGTCGATGCCGGTCGTCCCGCTGGTCTTCCACGGGTTCGGACGGGGCCGGCCCACGTTCACCGAGAGCAGCTTCATCCCGTGACCGTACGGCTCCCGCCCTGCACCCGGCGAGGTCTTTTCCGGCGACCGGCACCAGCCGCCACGAGCCCCGCCCTCCGGGCGGACGGCGCTATTCATCAGACACGCCCTAGCCCGCGAGCACCCGGAGCAGCCGGTCGACGTCCGCCTCGGTGTTGTACAGGTGGAAGGCCGCCCGCAGGTTCCCCGCGCGGGCCGAGACGCGGATGCCGGCGGCGGCCAGCCGCTCCGCCGCGTCGCCCAGGCCCGGGACGGCCACGATCGCCGAGGCCTGCGCGCCGGAGGGCACCGGCTTGTGGCCGAGCCCCAGCAGGCCCGCCCGGAAGCGCTCGGCCAGCGCGACGTCGTGGGCGCCGATGGCCTCGACGCCCAGCTCCTCGACGAGCCCCAGCGAGGCCGCCCCGGCCAGGTACGGCAGCAGCGGCGGCATCACGTCGAACCGCCGGGCGGAACGCGCGAGGTGCGCGACCGGCCCGTAGCAGTCGCCCCAGGGGTCCTCGGCCGCGTACCAGCCGGCGAAGTGCGGCGACAGCCCGTCCTCGGCGCCCTCCCGCACGGTCAGGAAGGACACCCCGCGCGGGGCGAGCAGCCACTTGTAGCCGCCGCACACGACGTAGTCGAGGCCGTCCGCGCGCAGCGGGAGCCAGCCAACCGCCTGGGTGGCGTCGACGAGCACGCGCGCCCCGTGCCGCGACGCGGCCTCGCGGACCGCCGCGAGGTCGGCGACCCGGCCGTCCGCGGACTGCACCGCGCTGACCGCGACGAGGCCGGTGGTGGGACGTACGGCGTCGGCGAGCGCCTCCAGGGGCACGGTGCGCATCACGACGTCGGCGCGGGAGGCGAAGGGGTTGACCAGCGAGCTGAAGTCGCCGTCGGCCAGCACGACTTCGGCCCCGGCGGGGAGGGCCGCGGCGATCATGCCGACGTGCGTGGTGACCGAGGAGCCGACCGCGACGCGGTCGGCGGCGACCCCGGTGAGGCGGGCGTAGGCGGCGCGGGCGGCGCCCAGGACGCGCTCGTCGCGCACCCAGTCGTCGGTGCCGTCGGACCAGGCGGCCACGGCGGTGCGCAGCGCCTCGACGGAGCGGAGCGGGCCGATGCCCGAGGAGGCGGTGTTGAGGTAGGTGATCCCGGCGTCCAGCGCGAATTCCCCGGCGATGTCCATGGTTCCTCAGCCTGCGCCCCGGGCTGCCCAAAGTCCATCATCGATCACTGAACGCCACCCCCAAGGAACGCTTGTGCTCGGGGCGTGTTCGAGGCCCGCCACCTCCGTGTGCTGCGCGCCGTGGCCCGTACCGGCTCGCTGTCGGGCGCCGCGCGGGAGGGCTGCACCCAGCCGGCGGTCAGCCAGCAGATGAAGGCGCTGGAGCTCGCCGCGGGCACCCCGCTGCTGGTCCGAGGTGGGCGGACCACCCGGCTGACCGAGGCGGGCGAGGCGCTGACCCGGCACGCGAGCGGCATCCTGGCGGGGCTGGCCGCCGCGGAGGAGGAGGTCGCGGCCATCGGGGGCCTGCGCGCCGGGCGGGTGCGGCTGGTGACGTTCCCGAGCGCGGGGCCGTCCCCGGTTCCCACCGCGCCGGCCGCGATGCGCGCCGCGCACCCGGACGTACGGATCACTCCGGCCCAGGCGCAGCCGCCGCGGGCGGTGGAGATGCTGCGTGCCGGTGAGTGCGAACTGGCGCTGGCCTACCGCTACGAGGACGAGGGCGAGGGCGGCGGCGATCGGGCGGCCGCGTGGGAGGGGCTGCTGGTGCGGCCACTGCTGTCCGACCGGCTCTTCGCGGTGCTCCCCGCCGGGCACCCGCTGGCGCGCGGGGGTGGTCCGGTGCGGTTGTCCGACCTCGCGGACGAACCGTGGATCGCGGGCTGCCCGCACTGCCGCCGGCACCTGGTCGAGCTGTGCGGGCGGGAGGGTTTCGAGCCGCGCATCGACTTCGCCACGGACGACTACCCGGCGGCCGGTCGGCCTGGTGGCCTCGGGCATGGACGTCTCGGCGCAGCCGGGCCTCGCGCTGGAGGCGGTACGGCTGCGCGCAGTGGCCGTGCGCGAACTCCGGCCGGCCGTACGCCGTGACGTGGCCGCGGTGACGCTGCCCGACCTGGCCCAGGTGCCGGCCGTCGACATGATGCTGGGGCGGCTGCGTCTCGCGGCTCTGCGCGACCGCCCTTCGGTCTGAGTCCGCGCGCAGGCGGACGTCCGTCGTTGTGGTGAAACGTTTCCTCTGTGGCTGATGTCCGGTGGGTCAGTGACTGCCGGTGGCGTGCGAGCTCATGACCCGGTTGCGGGACCGGCCCATCATCTCCTCGCGCTCGTCCTCGGTGAGTCCGCCCCAGACCCCGTAGGGTTCGCGGACCGTCAGAGCGTGCGTCGCGCATTCGGCGCGGACGGGGCAGCGCATGCACACCTCCTTCGCCGCCGCCTCACGCGCGCTCCGGGCAGCGCCGCGCTCTCCCTCGGGGTGGAAGAACAGGGAGCTGTCGACACCGCGGCAGGCGGCGACGAGCTGCCAGTCCCAGAGGTCGGCGTTCGGGCCCGGGAGGCGGGAGAAGTCTGCCATTGCTCATCTCCTCGAGAGGTGGGCTGCAGGGACACCGTCCAGGCGCGAAGCTCTGGGAGGGTGCTGTCGACGTTACATCTACTGTCGAAGTAGATGTAAATATGATTCATCACAAAATCGCCAACGAACTCCCGCCATGCGGGTAAAAAGCCTCCAAACAGGCAAAATCTGACATTGCCCCCCGGTCGGCGGCTGATGTGTGCTGCAAGCGGGCGCCCGTTGTGCGGGTTTTTGGGGCCCGGCGAACAGCCGCGACCTGCGACGTTGCTGATCCGTGTCGGTCCGCGTACGGAGAGTGCGGGAGTCGGCCGCCAAACTCCGTAACTCTTTCGAGTGAGGGTCGTTGAAGGTGCGGAAGTGGTTGGCGGTCGAACTAATCGGGCAGGCGCCCGAGGCCGTCATCCCCACCGGTGAACGATTCGTACAGCCTGGAGGCTCAACGTGACGCGGATCAGCTGCGGAGGACGGTCATGACTTCCGTTCTCGTCTGCGACGACTCCCCGCTTGCCCGAGAGGCCCTGCGCCGCGCGGTAGCGACCGTGCCCGGCGTGGAGCGTGTGACGACCGCGGCCAACGGCGAGGAAGTCCTCCGCCGCTGGGGCGCCGACCGCTCGGACCTCATTCTCATGGACGTCCGGATGCCCGGCCTCGGCGGTGTCGAGACCGTACGGCGGCTGCTGTCCGCCGACCCCGGCGCCCGCATCATCATGCTCACGGTCGCCGAGGACCTGGACGGGGTGGCCCTCGCGGTCGCCGCAGGTGCCCGCGGGTACCTGCACAAGGACGCCTCGCGCGCCGAGTTGCGGGCCACGGTCACGCAGGCGCTGGCCGACCCGACCTGGCGGCTCGCCCCGCGCCGGCTGCGCTCGGCCGAGATGGGCGCCGCCCCGACCCTGACCGCCCGCGAGATCCAGGTGCTGGAGGGCATGAGCCACGGCCGCTCCAACGCCGAGATCGGCCGCGAGCTCTTCCTCTCCGAGGACACCGTCAAGACGCACGCACGACGCCTGTTCAAGAAGCTCGGCGCCTCGGACCGGGCCCATGCGGTGGCGCTCGGCTTCCGCTGGGGCCTGGTGCGCTGAGGCAGCGGCTTCGAGGGCTGGAGGGGCCGATGAGCTGTGGGGCAGCTGTGCGGCTGCCCCGCTCGTACCGGTTTCCGCGCCGAGGGCGCATGCTTGAGGCATGGACTCTCGGGGACACGGTCGGGCGGGGCGGCGGGTGCATGACATGACTACGGCCGGTGCGGTCCCTCGGAACGCTCCGCACGGCGCGCCGCATAACGCTTCGGAGCACAACCACGGGTGTGAGCCCACGGAGCGGCCCGCGGCGATGCACTATGGACGGATGCGCGACGAGGCCACCGGCAATGAGACAGCCATAGGGGCACTCGTACGTCGAGCCGTGGACGGCGACGAGCAGGCGACGCACGATCTGCTCGCCCATGTGCACCCGCTCGCCGAGCGCTACTGCCGTACGAGGCTGTCGCGGCTGCCGGGTGGCGCGCGCCACTTCGTGGACGACCTCGCGCAAGAGGTCTGCCTCGCGGTGCTGTGCGCCCTGCCCCGCTACCGGGACCAGGGCCGGCCCTTCGAGGCCTTCGTCTTCGGCATCGCCGCGCACAAGGTCGCGGACCTCCAGCGGGCCGCCATGCGCGGTCCGGGCTCGACGGCCGTGCCCTCCGACGAGATGCCCGAGCAGCCGGACGACTCGCTCGGGCCCGAGGAGCGGGCGCTGCTCAGCAGCGACGCGGAGTGGGCGAAGAAGCTGCTCGCCAACCTCCCGGAGCACCAGCGGGAGCTGGTGCTGCTCCGCGTCGCCGTGGGCCTCACGGCGGAGGAGACCGGTCAGGTGCTCGGCATGTCGCCGGGCGCCGTCCGGGTGGCGCAGCACCGCGCGCTGTCCCGGCTGCGGGCGCTGGCGGAGGAAGCCGCCGCGGGTGCTCCCGGTCTGAGCGCCTAGCGCACCCCGCCCCCGGCCCCCACACCAGGGGCGGAATTGGTTTCGCGCGGGAGCCATTAGCATTGAACATCTCGCCGGGCAAGACCATGGGGAAGGTGTCATGACACTGAACGCCGACGGAGTAGCCGAGAAGTTCGGGCTGCTCGGACTCACCTACGACGATGTGCTGCTGCTCCCAGGTGCGTCGGACGTCGTGCCGAACCAGGTCGACACCCGCTCGAAGGTCTCCCGGAACGTCAGCGTGAACATCCCGCTGCTGTCGGCGGCGATGGACAAGGTCACCGAGGCGCGGATGGCCATCGCGATGGCCCGCCAGGGCGGCGTGGGCGTGCTCCACCGCAACCTGTCCATCGAGGACCAGGTCAACCAGGTCGACCTGGTGAAGCGGTCCGAGTCCGGCATGGTGACCGACCCGATCACCGTCCACCCCGACGCCACCCTCGCCGAGGCCGACGCGCTGTGCGGCAAGTTCCGCATCAGCGGCGTCCCCGTCACCGACGCCTCCGGCAAGCTGCTGGGCATCGTGACCAACCGCGACATGGCCTTCGAGAGCGACCGCTCCCGGCAGGTCCGCGAGGTCATGACGCCGATGCCGCTGGTCACCGGCAAGGTCGGCATCTCCGGCGTCGAGGCGATGGACCTGCTGCGCAAGCACAAGATCGAGAAGCTGCCGCTCGTCGACGACGAGGGCCGCCTCAAGGGCCTGATCACGGTCAAGGACTTCGTGAAGGCCGAGAAGTACCCCAACGCCGCCAAGGACGCCGAGGGCCGCCTGCTGGTCGGCGCCGCGGTGGGCGTCGGCGACGAGGCCTTCCTCCGCGCCCAGCGGCTGGTCGAGGCCGGTGCCGACTTCCTGGTCATCGACAGCGCGCACGGCCACAGCCGCGGCATCCTCGACATGGTCGCCAAGGTCAAGGCCAACATCAAGATCGACGTGGTGGCCGGCAACGTCGCCACCCGCGACGGCGCCCAGGCGCTGATCGACGCGGGCGCCGACGGCATCAAGGTCGGTGTCGGCCCCGGCTCGATCTGCACCACCCGGGTGGTCGCCGGTGTCGGCGCGCCCCAGGTGACGGCGATCTACGAGGCCTCCCTCGCGGCCGGCCCGGCCGGTGTCCCGCTGATCGGCGACGGTGGCCTGCAGTACTCCGGCGACATCGCCAAGGCCATCGCGGCCGGCGCGGACACCGTCATGCTGGGCAGCCTCCTCGCGGGCTGCGAGGAGTCGCCGGGCGAGCTGCTCTTCATCAACGGCAAGCAGTTCAAGTCCTACCGCGGCATGGGCTCGCTCGGGGCGATGCAGTCGCGCGGGCAGGCCAAGTCGTACTCCAAGGACCGCTACTTCCAGGACAACATCCTCTCCGAGGACAAGCTCGTCCCCGAGGGCATCGAGGGCCAGGTGCCCTACCGCGGCCCGCTCTCCGCCGTGGCCCACCAGCTCATCGGCGGCCTGCGCTCCTCCATGGGCTACGTCGGCTCCCACACCATCCCCGAGCTCAAGGAGAAGGGCCGCTTCGTGCGGATCACCGCGGCCGGGCTCAAGGAGAGCCACCCGCACGACATCCAGATGACCACCGAGGCGCCGAACTACCACACCCGCTGACCGGTACGAGCGGATCACCCGGAGCCCGCGGCGCCGCACGGCCGCGGGCTTCCGGCTGCCCTGCCTGGGATACTGGACGGGCAGGCCACGAAGGAAAGGCATAGCGACAGTGACTGAGATCGAGATCGGGCGGGGCAAGCGCGGCCGCAGGGCATACGCATTCGACGACATCGCCGTCGTCCCGAGCCGCCGTACGCGGGACCCCAAGGAGGTCTCGATCGCGTGGCAGATCGACGCCTACCGGTTCGAGCTGCCCTTCCTGGCGGCACCGATGGACTCCGTGGTCTCCCCGGAGACCGCGATCCGCATCGGCAACCTCGGCGGCCTGGGCGTGCTCAACCTCGAGGGTCTGTGGACCCGCTACGAGGACCCCGAGCCGCTGCTCGCCGAGATCGCCGAGCTGGACGACGCCTCCGTCACCCGTCGCCTGCAGGAGATCTACGCGGCGCCGATCAAGGAGGAGCTGATCGGCCAGCGCATCAAGGAGGTGCGCGACGCCGGTGTGGTCACGGCGGCCGCGCTCTCGCCGCAGCGCACCGCGCAGTTCTCCAAGGCCGTGGTCGACGCCGGCGTGGACATCTTCGTCATCCGCGGCACGACGGTCTCCGCCGAGCACGTGTCGGGCTCCCACGAGCCGCTCAACCTGAAGCAGTTCATCTACGAGCTCGACGTCCCGGTCATCGTCGGCGGCTGCGCCACCTACACCGCGGCGCTGCACCTGATGCGCACCGGTGCCGCGGGCGTCCTCGTCGGCTTCGGCGGCGGCGCCGCCCACACCACCCGCAACGTCCTCGGCATCCAGGTGCCGATGGCGACCGCGGTCGCCGACGTGGCCGCGGCCCGTCGCGACTACATGGACGAGTCCGGCGGCCGCTACGTGCACGTCATCGCCGACGGGGGCTTCGGCTCCAGCGGCGACCTGCCCAAGGCGATCGCCTGCGGCGCCGACTCGGTGATGATGGGCTCCCCGCTGGCCCGCGCCACCGACGCACCCGGCCGCGGCTTCCACTGGGGCATGGAGGCCACGCACGAGGAACTGCCGCGCGGCAAGCGCATGAACCTGGGCACCGCCGGCACGACCGAGCAGATCCTGCTCGGCCCCTCGCACGCGCCCGACGGCTCCATGAACTTCTTCGGCGCGCTGCGCCGCGCGATGGCCACGACCGGCTACTCCGAACTGAAGGAGTTCCAGCGGGTCGAGGTCACCGTGTCGCCGACGCACCACCGCTGACCGCCGTTCCAGGCTCCAGGGGCCCGTACCGCCGCCCGGCGGTACGGGCCCCGGTGCGTTCCGTGGGTGACCGGCGGATGCCGCGCGGAGGAGGGGGTGTTCGGCCGAGCCGGTTCCGGATCGGCCACCGGCGGACCGTCACATGTCGCTGTGGGCAAGGGACTTACGGGGGATGGGCGACAACCGGAAGGTTAAGCGCCGTGGATGAGCATGTGATTTTCGGTTACGATCGCGTATCCGTGGTTCTGCTGTGCTAACCGTCGTCTACAGTGTTCGATGCCATCGGACGGTCCGGCTGGGGGGTGGGAGAGCACGGAAGCCGGGTCTTGACTTGGCCTCTGCGCACACTGCCAGCTGGGGGAGCCTGCCGTGTCCACTCTGTCCATCGTCATTCCCGCCTTGAACGAGGCCGAGAACCTGCCGCACGTCTTCGGGACGATCCCGCTCGAAGAACTCGCCGCGGAGGGCTGGGGCGTCGAGGTGGTGATAGCGGACAACGGCTCCACGGACGGCACCGCCGAGATAGCCGCGTCCTACGGAGCCCGGGTCGTCCACCAGCCGTTGCGCGGCTACGGCAACGCCTACAAGGCAGGGATCGCCGCGGCGTACGGCAACGTGATCGCCACCGGTGACGCCGACTGCACCTACCCCTTCGACGACCTGCCCCGGCTGCTGAGGATCGTCGACGAGCACCAGGTCGAGTTCCTCAACACCAACCGGCTCGGCCCGGAGAACCGTGCGGCGATGAAGCCCTCCCACACCGTCGCGAACCACGCCCTCAGCCTCCTCAGCCGCGTGCTCTTCAAGAGCGGGATCCGTGACTCCCAGAGCGGCATGTGGGTGTTCCGCCGCTACATCTGGGAGACCCTCAAGGTCACTTCCGACGGTATGGGTTTCTCGCAGGAGATCAAGAACGCCGCCGTGCGGGAGGGCTTCCGCTGCATGGAGGTGCCCATCGAGTACCGGCCCCGCGGTGGCCAGGTGAAGCTCAACGCGCTGTCCGACGGCGTGGCCAACCTGGCGCAGCTGTTCCGCCACCGGCTGCGGGACAACGCCCTGCGCACCGACACCAGGGCCCAGTGGTACGACCGCTCCACGCGGCCCGAACCGGCGCCGTTGATGTCCGCGCAGCGGCAGGCGCAGTCGCCCCAGGTGGGTGACGCGGAGTGGGAACGAGTGCCGAGCGAGCACTACACCGCCTGACGGGTACGTCCTGGGGCGGGAGGACCTGATGAATGATTGGCCTACGCTGTGCGCATGGTGAAGGATCCCAGTCGACGGCAGCGCCTGCTCGTCGCCCTCGTGGCGTTCGTGGTGTCCGCGGTCGCGACCATCGTCGCCGCGTCCATGCCGTCGAAGAGCCCAGCGGCCTCGCCGCCCGTCACCGGCAAGCCGTCGTCGTCGCCTTCCGAGGCGGAGGCCGGCGGCGTGCGCGAGGTGAAGATGGGCATCTCGTACGGCGACACCCTGACGTGGAAGTCGGACGCGGACCTCGCACGGGGTCTGGACGACGCGGTCGCAGTCGGCGTCACCTGGGTCCGGATGGACCTGTCGTGGAACAACATCCAGCCGGATTCGCCCTACACCTATTCGTGGCACCGCTTCGACCGGGTCGCCAAGGCAGCCAAGGCCCGCGGTCTGAAGGTGCTCCCTGTGCTCGCCTACACCCCGAAGTGGGCGCGTGTGGCGGGCTGTACGTCCGGCCAGAGCTGCGCACCGGCCGACCCCGAGATCTTCGCCAGCTTCGCCAAGCTGGCCGCCGAGCGGTACTCCGCGATGGGGATCCACACCTGGGAGGTGTGGAACGAGGAGAACATCGGCTTCTGGAAGCCCGCCGCCGACCCGAAGGGCTACACCATCCTCCTCCGGGCGACGAGCCAGGCACTGCGGGCCGCGGACCCCAAGGCGTACGTCATCATGGGCGGCCTCGCGGTGGCCAAGACCGAGCCCGCGCGCCACAGGCTCTCCCAGACGGACTTCCTGACCG
Organism: Streptomyces sp. PA03-1a; assembly: GCF_033792805.1. NCBI lineage: Bacteria > Bacillati > Actinomycetota > Actinomycetes > Kitasatosporales > Streptomycetaceae > Streptomyces > Streptomyces sp. PA03-1a. The sequence goes on along the minus strand of NZ_JARAVO010000035.1, from coordinate 23,131 downwards.
CCGTCTGCAAGCTCGGCGGCAATAAGTACGTGGACGCCGTCGGCTACCACCCGTTCAACTATCCCACCCTGCCCAGCGCGACACCCGGCACCGGGACCGCCTTCGAGCGGATCAGCAACTTCCGGGAGAACCTGGTGGGGATCCTGGACAAGTACGGCACCCCCGACATGCCCATCTGGCTCACCGAGACGGGAGCACCGACCAGCGGGCCCGGTGAGGTGTCGGACGGCAAGGTGGTCCCGCCGGGGACCACGCACGTCACGCAGGCCCGCCAGGCCGAGATCGCCACCGACACGATCCCGGCCGCGGTGGCGAACCCGTACGTCGAGGCGATGTTCTGGTACACCGACCAGGACCAGGCACGTCCCGAGGAGAAGAAGTCACGGTCGCTGTACTACGGGATGCGCAGCTACGACGGCACGAAGAAGCCGGCCTTCGAGGCGCTCAAGGCCGCGATAGCCGCCTACGAGCGCAAGAAGAAGTAGCGGCCCCGCGGGCCGGCCGTCGCTACAGCGCCAGGAACAGCCTGATGTAGCGCTCCATCAGGCCGTCCCAGGCGAAACGTCGTTCCGCCTCCTGCCGGCCCCGCGCGCCCAGCCGGTCGGCGAGCGCGGCGTCGGTCAGCACCCTGCGGCACGCGGCGGCCAGCGCGCCGGGATCGCCGGGCGGGACCAGGAGCCCGGTCTCGCCGTCCGTCACGACGTGCGGGATGCCCCCCACGGCGGCGCCCACCACCGGGGTGCCACAGGCCATCGCCTCGACCAGCACCATGCCGAAGGACTCCGCCTCGGTGCGCGACGGCAGTACCGCGAGGGCGGCCGTCCGCACCGCGTCGACCAGGGCGTCCCCGGTCAGTTCGCCGGCCGCCTCCACCCGTTCCGCGATGCCGAGTTCCGCCGCGAGCCGCAGATGGTCCGGCACCGCGTCGCCGCCGCCGACCAGGCGCAGCCGCGCATCGGGCACCTCTGCCGCCAGCCCGGCGAACGCCCTCACCAGGACGTCGACGCCCTTCCAGGCCGACGAGCGGTCCATGCGGCCGACGTATACGACCGTGCGGGGACGTTCCGCGGCGGGCCGCCCGGGGGTGAACCGCTCGACGTCGACGCCGGGGGTGATCTCGACCGCGTGCGGGTGCCCGGCGGCCAGCGAGACCGGCGACACCGCCACCAGCGTCCGCGCCCGCCGGAACACCCGCGGCAGCACGCGGCGTTCGTACAGGCCGATGAGCCGGTCCGCCGCACCACTGCCGGGCTCGCCCTTGTGCATCGAGCCCGCGTGGTAGGTGAGGACGGCCGGCCGCTTCCCGGAGACCGCCACCGCCAGGTCGGCCAATCCGGGGACCGGGGCGTGGGCGTTCACCACCTCGGCCCCGGTCCGGCGCAGCCAGCGGCGTAGTTGCAGCGGCCACAGGGGGCTGAGCGGGGTGTTGGACAGCTTCAGCCAGGCGCCGAGCCGGATGACCTGCACGCCCTCCTCGACGTCGACGGTGGTGCGGAGTCCGGAGAGCCGTGTCGTGATGACGACCGGACGCAGCCCGGGGGCCTCGGCGACCGCGCGGGCGATCCGGGCCGCGTAGTTCTCCACGCCGCCGACCTTGGGCGGGTAATACGGTGCGACCACCGCCACCGTGCGGGTCCGGCGACCGTGCTCCCCGAGCCGGTCCGTGCGTACCGTCACGCGACCTTGGCCGCCCGCTCGGTTCCCTGACGGGTGCCCGTGTCCGCGGCGGCGCGGAGCAGGGCGGGGAACTCCTCCGCCCGGGCGATGTACGCGGGCAGCCGCTGCTGGAGCACCGCACGGTACGCCTCGGGGTTCGCGCGGAGCTTGTCCACCAGGGCCCACAGGGCCGGGTAGGTGACCTCGGCGATCGGCACGACCCACTCACCGAGGCCGAGGTCGGCCATGATGCCCCGTGTCTTGTGCTCGTACTCGATCGCGACGCACGGGACACCACTGGTGAGCGAGAAGATCACCGAGTGGAAGCGGGTCCCGATGAGCAGGGAGCACTCGCCGTACAGACCCTTGAGGTCGCGGTAGTCGACGCGCTCCTCGATCCGCAGCGGCGCGGTCGCGCAGTAGTCCGCTATACGACGTTCGACGATGCGGTCGTCGTCGCCGAGGTAGTCCGTGGTCACCTGGGGGATGAGCACCACGCGGGCCCCGTCCGACTGGAGCGCGTCGATCGTCCGGGCGAGCGCCCGCTCGTAGAGCTCCTGGGCGGCCGGAGCGAGCCAACGACGCGCGGTGAGACCCACCAGCGGCTCCTGGGCCCCGACCTGGAGCCTGCCGCGCCAGTTGGAGGTGACCTCGGGCGCGAAGGCGAAGCCGGAGTCGATGGCACGCTGCACCTGCCGCGCGGACACGCCGCACTCCTCGAGCAGACCGACGCTCACGTCCTCGCGAGCGAGCACCAGCGCCGCGCGGCGCAGTACGCGGCCGACCAGCAGGCGCTGCGGCTTGCCGGGGAACGGGCCGAAGGACTGGGGCGCGAAGACCACGGGCACCCCCGCCTTCTGCGCCAGCAGCGCGGGCAGCAGGACGAAGAACACGTTCTGGTATCCGTCCAGCCCGGGCCGTGCGAGGAGGTACCCGCCGCCCATGGACACCACCATGTCCGCCTCGGACACGGCGTCGGCTTCCCGGCGCGCTTCCACGGGGAGCAGCCTCAGCAGCACATTGGCGACGGCCCGTGGCAGCAGCAGGGCCGCCGTGCCCACAAGAGCCACCAGCAGCTTGCGCAGCAGGCGCCGGGACCGGGACACCCCGCCGTCGGCGACGTGGCGACGGATCGAGCCGAGGTTGTCCACCCCCTCGAACGAGGGGTGGGCAGCGGCGTCCTCCATGCCCGCGATGGCGAGCGTGGCGCCCGGGAATGCCTCCTTGACATGGCGGAGGCAGACCGACAGCAGGGCGGCGTCCCCCGCGTTCTCCCGCACGTACGCGTTGATGACGACGATTCTCACCGGTGGTACCCCTCGACTGGGCTCATGTCGGGTTCTTCCATGGGGATGCCCGGTTCCGAAGCCCGCAGCTGCGGCACGGCCGCGCGCTTGCCGAACAGGGCGACGGCGGCGTAGAGACCGCTGGCGAGGTTGCCCACGCCCCAGGCCCAGCCGAGCCACACCAGTCCGCGAGGCGCCCACAGCGCGGCCAGACCGATGGTGACCACGGCGTAGACGACGTTGCTGAGGACCAGTTGCGTCATCTTCCGGGCGAGCTTGAGGGCGAAGCTGGCCCACGTGTTCAGTGCGACGGCAAGGGCTCCGCAGGCCAGTACGGTGAGCAGCGTCTGCGCGCGGTCCGTGTAGGGACCTCCGAACATCCGCAGGAGGAGTCCGCTGCCCAAGGCGACGACGAGGACCGAGGGCACCTGCACCGCGGCGATGATGCCGGCGGACCGGCGGAGCAGTACGGAGAAGCGCGAGGGATCGTACGAGACCTCGGCGAACACCGCCTCACCGACGGAGAACGACACGGAGTTGAGCAGGTTGGCGATCTGGAAGGCGATGAAGTAGTAGCCCGCCGCCGCCGCGCCCAACTGCTCCAGGACGATCAACGGGAGGACCAGCAGCGGCGCGAGGTTGAGCAGGCTGGAGACGTAGCTCGCGAGGGAGAAGCGGAACTGCTCCAGCATCCGGGTGCCGCGGGCGCGCAGGTGGAACCGGAAGCCGAGCCGGCGGCGCATCAGGATCAGCGAGACCAGCGCCGTCGCCACGTAGCCGCCGCCGTTGGCACCGAGGATGCCGACCGAGCCGTAGGCGACGAAGGCGACCGGCAGGGCCAGCTTGACCAGCCCCTGGAGCAGGCCGTAGACCAGCGCGTTCTGATGGGCCATGCGGGCGCTGACGAAGACCGAGAAGGTCAGCTGGCTGACCGCCGCGCAGATGCAGAAGATCACGAACGCGGCGGCCGCCGACGCGTGGTCGCGGACGAAGACCAGCTTCTGCGCGTAGACCGGCAGGCCGAGCAGGTAGACGGCGGCGATCACGGACGAGACCGCGCCGACCAGCACGAGGGACTGGGTGAGCTGTCCGTTGCGGGAGGCGGCCGGCGCCGGGAAGCGGATCAGCGTGCTGTTCAGTCCGAACAGGCTCAGATAGGAGATCAGAGAGGTCGCCGATATGAGCGATGTGGCGAGTCCGACCTGTTCGGGGGTGTAGAAGCGGGCCACCACGACCCAGAAGACGAAGCCCAGTCCGGCCGTGGTCACCGTGGACGCCATCAGGAAGAAGGAGTTGCGGTACACCTGGTCCTGCGACAGGGCGCGCTTGCCGTTCCTAGCCATGGGTGGTCGCTCCCGCCGCCTCGCGGTAGCACTCGGACAGCGCGCTCACGTGCTCCTCCCAGGCGAAGGCCGTCGTCGCGAGCTCGCGCGAGTACCGGCCCATGCGCTCGCGCCGCCGCTCGTCCCCGGCGAGCGCGGACAACGCGGAACGGATCTCCTCGGCGTCCCGGTCCAGCAGTGTGACGCGCGACCGGTCCAGACCGTAGGGCGCGTAGCCGGGGTCGTCGGTGGTGACGACGGGCAGGCCGGAGGCCATGGCCTCCTGGACGGTGAGGGGGAAGCCCTCCGCGGTCGACGGCAGCGCGAAGACGTCGCAGGCCCGGTACGCCTCGGCCAGTTCCTGCGGGGGCAGCCCGCCCAGGTGGTGCACGCCCGGCCGGCCCGCCAGGGCGGCGGAGTCGCCGTCCCCGGCGAACACCAGGTCGTAGCCAGCGGAGGGGTCGTGGCCGGACAGCAGCAGGTCGTAGCCCTTCTTCGGCACCAGGCGCCCCACGAAGAGCACCAGCGGCCGGTCTTCGGGCAGCCCGAAGCGCTTGCGGGCCAGCGCCCGCTCCTCGACCGAGGCGGCCGGCCGGAAGAGGGCGGTGTCCACGCCGTTCGCGAGGTGGCGGGCCCGGGCGGGACGGGCGCCGTGGCGGAGTACGAAGTCCGCGACCGAGGCGTTGAGGGTGATCACCGTACGGGCCCGCCGCAGCAGGCCGCGTCCGGCGACGGCGTACACGGCCCGCTGCACCCCGCGCACCAACGCGGACGGGTGTTCGACCAGGGCGACGTGCTGGGTGACCAGGTGCGGGGTGCGGGTGAGCACGGAGGCGAGTCCGGCCGTCCACGAGGTCAGGTACAGGCAGTCGTGCACATGGACCACATCGGCCCGGCGGGCCCAGCGGAGTGCGGCCGTCAGCAGCCTGGGCGACAGGACGGGGAAGGGCACGCCGGCCCGCTCCGCACCGTTCCACGCCGCGACACGGACGACGCGTACGCCGTCCTCCTGGCTGATCGCGCTGCGCGTGCCGCTGGTGAGCACCGTGACGTCGGCACCGCGCGCGGCGAGGTGCACGGCCTCCATCCGGACGACGTTCTCGATGCCGCCGACGTGCGGCGGGTAGTAGTGGCTGACCAGGAGGACCCTCATCGGTAGATCCTCGCTCCCTCGCTGCTGTAGATCTCGTTCTTGGTCGTGTCGAGGAGGCCCGTGGGGTAGCGGAAGGTGACCAGGTCGCCCCGGTAGGAGAACGTCATGCGTCCGGTGCGCACGGTCGAAGTGCCCAGCAGGACGTAGGAGTCGGTGCGCAGCTTGGTCGGGAAGACGTCGCCCACGACGGGTCCGGTCAGGATGGTCTGCTGCCGGTTGAAGGTGAAGCGGTCCGTCTGCACCAGGGACGGTTTGCCCTCGGCCGCGAAGCGCTGCGACAGCCAGTAGGCGGCCATGCGCTCCTCGGCGCTCGGGTAGTACACGTCGTAGTACTGGCCGGCGTTGCTGAGCTGCAACTGCGGCGGATAGCCGCCCAGCAGCTTGGGCACCACGCCGGTGAGGTCCAGGAAGAGGGCCACCACCAGCGCGTACACCGTCACGGTCCGACGGCGCCCGGTCCAGCGCAGGGCGGAGAGCATGCCCGCCGCGATGAAGGGCGCGAAGAAGAACAGGCCCTGCTGGAAGGCGCGGAGCACGCCGTAGTCGACGGAGAGCTGGGGCACGACCGTGAGGACCCCGAGGAGGGCGATGGCGCCGATGGCCAGCGTGGTCTGCTCGCGCCGTGGGCGGAAGGCCCCGCGTCGCCCGACGTCGATGACGATGAGGCCGATGATCAGCAGGAGCTGCATCATGCCGGCGGTGAACTGGCGCAGCAGGGAGTTGACCGTGGTCGCCTTCAGGCCGATGCCTTCCAGCACCCGCCCCGCGGCGGTGGGGGCCATGTTCTGCTTGGGCACGACAGGGGTCGCGTAGGCGTCCACCGTCTCGAGGGGCAGGTACGTCCCCTTCGCCCGGTCGGCGGTCGTCTCCCGCACGGTCTCCTCGCGGTAGTCGCCCAGCCGCTGCTCGGCCGTCAGCGAGGGCCCGCCGCCGAAGAGGCTGTACGAGGTGTCGGACGAACCGACGCGCGCGTGCCCCGGGTTCTTGATCTCCTGCACGACCGCGCTCAGCGTGCTCCGCAGCTGCCCGCTCGTGTGCGTGACCGGGCCCGCCCAGGCCAGTGCCATGACCGCTGCCCCCGCCACGATCCACCAGGTCAGGAAGGGCGCGGCCTCGGTAGGGCGGTATTTGCGCTGGCGCGCGCGCCTGGACCTGTAGCGGTCCACCGTGCGCCAGATCACGTCGGCGACGAGGGCGACCCCGAGGACGACGATCACGACGTAGATCGTCGAGTAGTGCGAGAGCGTGATGCCGGCCAACAGCACCACGAAGGCGATCTGCCGCACGCGCAGGGGCCGCCCGGAGTCGGTGAGCACGACCATGCCGCAACCGAGCAGGACGAACGCGACCTCCTGGCGGCCCAGGAAGGTCATGTCGGACAGGAAGGTGGGGAAGAGCATGAAGAAGACGGCCGACAACAGCGACACCAGATGCGGTGCGACGTTGCGGACCGAGCGGTGGACGAGCACCGGAGTGAGCGCGAACAGCAGCGGCAGCACGATCTTGAAGATGTAGACGTCGGGGATCGCGGTGAGCCGGAACACGCTCACGGGCAGCAGCGTGATGCTCAGGCAGGCGTTGTAGGCGTCGGGGTACTTGGAGACGTCCCAGAGCGATCCGCCGAGCGTCAGCCGGTAGTACTCGTACTCGCGCTGGATGTCGTGTCCGGTGATGGACCAGCCGCGCAACGAGTTCAGCATGAGCAGCGCGGTCGCGCCGAGGAACAGGCCGGTCTCGAGGACGGTGACCGGGTAGCGCCGGCGGCGGACCATCAGCAGGACCAGCAGCGCGATGACGGCCGGCATCGCAGCCGTGCTGACCGCCCCGCCGTAGCCGTTGTTCAGCCTGATGGGCCCTGCGACCGACAGCACCAGGGCGACGCCGGCGAACGCACCCACGGGGATCGCGCCCGGGGGCAGTCCGTCGCGGAGCCAGGACCTGCTCTTGTCGGCCCGTTCCTCCTCCGGCACGAACGCGCCGATCACGATGAGCGTGAGCGCCGTGGCCCCGGCCAGGGACACCCTGGTCAGCGGGCGTTCCACCCCGGCCAGTGGCAGCACCGTGTTCACGGCGAGGGCGATCACGAGATCCGTGACGACCGCCATGCCGACGGCGAGCAGGAAGCTGCCGTCCCTGGTGGACACCACCCGGGAGGCGACGCCGCGCCACACCGCGACGGGCGCCCCGAACAGCAGCCACAGGCCGGCCACCGTCAGCAGCACCCCGGGTACGCCGGGCAGCATCTCCACGACACAGGCCACCGCGATGGCGAGCAGCACCCCGAGGCGCCCCCGTACGAGGTCCGCGAGCCGCAGGCCGGCGGCCTGGGCATCGCCCGCCGACGCCGCGTCACGGCGCGGACCCCGGCCCTGCCGCTTCCGTTCGTGCCCGGACCCGGCCGACGAGACGTCGCTCTCGGCCGGCTCCGGCTCCCGCTCCCGCTCCCGCTCCCGCTCCCGCTCCGGCTCCGGTTCCAGATCCGCGTCGTCCGCCTCGACGGCCCACGACGGGCGGGAGGCCGTGCGCCGACCGCTGCTTCCCGTGCCACGGGCCGTCATACGCCGGCCTCTGGGTAGACGTGGGCGTAGACCTGCTCGACCCGGGCTGCCACGGCCTCCCAGGAGTAGTCGGGGGCCGTCGCGGCACTCCTGCGGGCGAGCCGCAGGCGCAGACCGGGGTCGGCGGCCACCGAGTCGATGGCGGCGGCGAGCGCCGCCGGTTCGGGAGCGGCCAGCAGCCCGACGCCCTTGAGCAGTTCGGCGGTGCCGGGGACGTCGGTCGCGACGACCGGCAGGGCGGCGGCCATCGCCTCCAGCGCGACCAGCGGCATGCCCTCCCGGTCCGAGGGCAGCACGAAGACGTCGGCGTCCGCGTACGCCCGCACCAGGTGCTCGCCGAGGAGCCCGCCCGAGAACTCGACGTTCCGCAGCCCCAGTTCGGCCGCGTGCGCCTCCAGCTTCTCCCGCAGCTCGCCGTCGCCGACGATCCGCAGCTGCACCGGCTCCCGCAGCAGGGCCGTCGCCTCCAGCAGCCGCGCCACGTTCTTCTGCGAGCTCAGTCGGCCGACGAACAGCAACCGCAGGGGACGTTGCGCCGTCTCCCGCACCGGCATGAAGTAGCCGGCCCCCACGCCGTTGGGGACGACGAACACCCTGTCCGCCCGGACGCCGTACGTCTCGCGGACGAAGGCGCCCTGCTCCTCGGTCAGCACGATCACCCCGGCGGCGGCACGCATCGACCGTCCGAAGACGTGCTTCTTGTAGGCGGGCAGCAGCCCGCCCAAGCGCCCGGAGGCTTCGACGTCGAGGTGGAAGTGGAGGATGAAGCGCTGTCCGCGCACGCGGGCGATGACGGCGACGAGCTCGGGCATCAACGCGTGCGCACAGTGCACGTGCAGCACGGCGTCGCGCGGCGCGCGCACCGCCAGCGAGACGGGCAGGCCCGGTGCGACCGCGGTGTGCGCGACCTCGACCGCGCGGTGCCGCCGTATGGTGACCCGGCCGGCGCCGTAGCGGCGCGGTCCGCCGTCGGCACCGAGGGCGGTGGTGACGACCCGCACGTCGTGGCGCTGCCCGAGCTGGATGGCGAGGTGCTCCACCACGCGTTCGAGCCCGCCCAGATGGGGCGGGTAGTACGGGGTGATCTGCAGAATGGTGCGTCGCATCAGGCTTCAGTCTCGTACGTCAGGGGGCGGCGTACCGAGCGGCCCGGTCACGGCCTTCGGCGTCACGAAGTTGTAGTGCAATGTCTGCTCGTGGCCGACGAGGGCCACCCGTACGAGCGTCGTGCCCGTGGTCTTGGTGAAGCGCGTGACGACGGGCACGGCTTTGCCGTCCTTGGGTTTCAGCCCGACCGTCCTGGTGGCCACGACCTTGCCCTTGGCCGATTCCAGCGTCAGCTTCAGGCGCAGCGGTGCCGGGCCCGTGCCGTGGGCGTTCACGGCGACGGGGACGATCAGCGTGCTGCCGTCGAAGCGGGGCGCAGCCGTGAAGTAGATCTCGGTGAACGGGGCCGGCTGCCGGGTGAAGGACTCCAGCAGCACCGTGCGCACCGACGGCACCGACCAGAGCCCGGCTCCCAGAGCGACGGCGACCACCACGGCCACCGCCGCACCGGCGATCCTGCGTCGCGGCGAGGCCGGGGGACGGCGTGTCTCAGGGTCCTGCTGGTCCACAGGTGCCTGGCGGGGTGACGGCTGATCCGCTTCGGGGTCCGGTTCCGGAGCGTGGTCGTCGGGCTCGTCGGTCGGCTCGGTCATGGCGTTCCGCACCGCTCTGCGGTCTCCCGGCCCTCGGCCGCCGGGGCCGTGCCACCGGGCAGGGGGGACACCTCACCGTACGCAGGGATGACTCCGGACAGGCTTCTCATGTGTCATCCCCCCCGGGCGCTCGTCGGGGCGGCAAGCCCGTATGAGTTTCTCCGCAAGGCATCTCGGTGCATGGGAAGGATCGCCGACGCTTGGTGGCGATGACGGGGAACTCCGGCCAACGAAGCTCGCCGCTCACCCGGCAGTCAATGAAGTGCGGAACGGATGCGACTCTAGTCGAATACCGCGAACCACTGTCGATGGTGTGACCAACTCGTGATGGCGAACGGGCAAAAGCGCTCGTCAGCCGACAAGCCAGGAGGCGATGGGCTTGGCGTCCCCGCCCGCCCCACCCTTCTTGAGGCCCGCCACCTGGTCCGGTGTCAGTGCCTTGTCCCAGACCATGACGTGACCGAGGACGCCGGCCCAGTAACCTCCCCACACCCCGTGCGTACGGACGCGGCCGAGTTGCAGCGGACCCTTTCCGGCCCAGATCCCGGGGACCTTCGTGGAATCGGCCGGATTCCCGTCCACGTAGAGCGCGATCGTCTTCTTCCCGGCGTCGTACGTGCCGGTGAGCAGAGCCCACTGGCCGACCGTGTTGACGTTCGCGGCCGCCTCGGCCTGCAGGATCGTGCTGTCCGCCCCGCCGTCGGCGGTCTGCACCTTGAAGACCCACGTGCGGTCGGCGCCCGAGGCCTCCCGGCCCAGGCTGAACGAGGGCGAGACCCCGTCACCCTGGCTGATCGCGGAGCGGGAACCGCCCGGGGCCTCGTTGTAGACCCATGCCGAGATGCTGAAGCTCTTGGTGACGTCGATCAGTTGCGAAGCTGACTGGGCGTAGGAATTGCCGTTGCTCCTGAGCCTGACCACGAAGCCGTTGGTCACCTTGCTCACCCCGGCGTCCGGCCCGAGGATGAGGTTGTTCTGCCCGGACTTGTCCGCGAGGGCGTTGTCCTCCCCGGGGACCGTCGGCGAATCGGCCGTGGCGGTGGAGGAGACCGACGCGCTGGGGGAGGGCGACGGGGCGGCCGCGTCGTCCGTGTCCTTCGTGTAGTGGAGTGCGACGACGCCCGCTCCCACCCCGAGCACGCACGCCACCAGGACGATCAGACCCGTCCTGAGTCTGTGGCGGCGACGCTGCCTGGTCTCGTTGGCGTCGGCCAGGGCCTGCCAGTCGGGCTGGGGCGAGTAGGAGGGCTGCTGGTAGCCGGTGGCCGGCCCGAAGCCGGGTTGCCGGTACCCGGGCTGCTGCTCGGGTATGTGGTGCTGCGGGTACCCGTAACCGCCCGGTGCCGCGGACGGCTCGGGAGCGGACGGCTCGGGAGCGGACGGGGTGTTCCAGGGGCTCCGCCCAGGAGCGGCAGCCGCGTCTTCCGGGTTTTCCACGGGGTCAGTCACATCACGGATGCTAGAGCAGCACCGTGGTGTCCCGTAAAGCTACTTCGCGAGCGTTCCTGGTCCGGTTCCTCACCCGGAACGGCGAGCCGCCGGAGGAGCACCGTCTCCGGTCCGGGTGCTCTTGATGACCTTGTGCACGCCCAGGGGGAACCTCCCTGCCCGGCGAACACCACGATGCCGATCACGACGGGGGCCCACAGCCGCGAGGCGTACTTCGTCCGGTCGGCCAGGGACACGGCGACGCCGGCCGTTGGTGGTCCGGGCCCTTCGTCATGCGCGGACGCCGCGGACCGGCTCACGTGACGTCGGACACGTCACGCCGTTCTCCGGTCCGGCCGCCCTCGCCGGGAACGTGCAGCCTGGGCCGATCAGTTCGAGCCATCCCCGGAGGCAATCGTTCCGTAACCAAAGGTTTCTCTTTCTACTGATAGGCAAGATGCAGATAACGGACAGTCGGTGCCCCTCGGGCATCTGGCGTCGCCGGGAGTCTCATATATGCTTCCGATGCTCGGCTGCGTGTTCGACTCGACCGGGTGCTCCGAGCTCAAGAAGTTCCAGCGCGTCGAAGTGGCGGTGTCGCCGACGCGCCACCGCTGACGGCGCGGCACCTGCCCGCAGCGTGAACAGTGGCGCCGGCGGGCCGGCGCCTCGGTGCCGGCCTCGCACTGCCTGGGGGACTTCTCCTGATGCGTAAAGGGTGGATCCGATATGCCCTGTTCGGCGCGGTACTGGGGGTATTGCTGCCGCTGATCGTGCCGGACTCGGCGCAGATGGGCACAGTCGCCGCGCAGCGCATCGGGACGGATGTGCGAACCCGGGACCCCGAGGCGTCTTCGTCGGCTCGTGCGGTGTACGCGATGCTCGCCGGGCTGGAGAACGACGCCCGCGCCGGCCGGCCCACCCGCACCGTCATCGGCCAGCACGACGAGCTGCAGAACGAACGCTACAACGGCACCTACGGCGACTACCCGGGGCGCAAGCAGCCCGGCTACTACTACCGCAAGCCCGCCGACATCACCGGGCGCCTCCCGGGTTTCCTGGAGGTGGACCTGGGTCCCGGATACGGACAGTCGTCCTGGGGTGTCGGTGAGCCGCGCCCCTACTCCGCCGCGTGGCCGAGTTGCCGCCCGTACTGGGGCTACACCAACGACGCCACGGACTTGGCCGTCGGTGTGTGGGAGGGGATGGACGCCGGTTCCCACTGGGACTGCTCCGGCGGCCGCACGGTGACGCTGCCGGGCAACGGCGGTCGCCCGGCCGGCATCGTCGGCATGTCCTTCCACGAGCCCTATCCGGGCAGCCCGGTGAAGGGCTATGCCGACACGCTGTGCCGTAACTCACCCGCGGCGCACGACCCGAAGTGGTTCGCCCGGGTGGTGACGCCCGGCACGGCCGAGCAGCACGATCTGCTGGTCGACCTGTCCTTCCTCGCCGACCACCTGGCCTACCTCGCCGCTCGTGATGTACCGGTGCTGCTGCGGCCGTACCACGAGATGAACGCGAGCGGCTGCTCCGGCGGGTTCTGGTGGGCCGGCCAGCGCCCCGAGTTGTACCGGAAACTGTGGCGGACGATGTACGACTACCTCGTCGGCACCAGACGCCTGCACAACCTGATCTTCGTCTGGTCGCCCAGTCCGTGGGAGGGGAAGCACGGCACCGATCCCTGGGCGTACTACCCGGGCGGTGAATACGTCGACGTGGTGGGAGTCGACGACTACAGCGACACGCCGGAGCGGCCGTTCCGGGGGGAGCCGTGGACTCAGATCTGGTACCGGGGGTTGGCGCACTACGACAAGCCGCGCATGATGGCGGAGTCCTTCCACGTCCCGCTCTCCGCCGCGCAGCCCGCCACGCTCACGGCGGCGCCATGGGTGATCTGGAACGTATGGGGAAGCGGACTGACGGACCACAACTCGCCATCGGATGTGCGGCGGACCTACTATGCGCCAGCCGTCCTTACCGGCGGCACTTCGACACAAGGCGGACGTTTCGACTGGGGATCACTGCACAAGCCGCCTGATCGCTGATCGAACGCACTCGCGCTCCTGCGCGACGAGCCGCGCAGCCGCAACCGTAAAAGGGTTGTACGGACGCGGTGTGAAGGTTCTCACGGCCCGGCGAAGTTGATCACCGGAGATCTAAAAGTCCAGGTCAGCGCCTGGCCTCTGGAGTAACACGTGTACCGTACGGTTAACTTTTGAACACAAGTTCTCCATGGGATTCCCTTGTATGGCGCAAGCGTGCGAGGATCGTGCTCCTGTTCGGTCAGTGGTTTAGGCGCCTGGGGGGCATCTGAGCGCCACTGGCCAAAACGTCCGAAAGTCGTTGAGGGGTAGGGGCCCGGGACAGGACGTTGTCGTGGTAGGCCCAGCCGTGCCATGACCGGGATTCTCGCTGGCTCAACGCATTGTCATCTGCAGGGGAGTTCAACAGTCGCCATGGCCGTCACACAGGTCGATGGGGTTGTGCCGCACTCGCGGCACAACGCCAAGTTGGCACAACGCACCGCCGCTTGGAAGCCGGGGATGCTGCCGTTCCTGATTCCCTTCACGCTGCTGCTGGCTTTCGGTCTGTGGTCGTACTCGCCCAGCCGGACCCCGCTCAGCTGGGCGCTGAGCATCGTCTGGTCGCTGCCCGTCGTGGGTGTGCTGGTGGGTATCCAGGGCGCGTGGCTGATCCGCCGCAGGATCAAGCGCAGCGTCAACATGGTGCCGCCGGCCCCTGTCGAGCAGGACTTCCTCATCGTGCTGGTGCCGACCATCGGACGCCACGACACCTATCCGGCGCTCGAGCGCTCCGTGCTCTCGTATGTCGAGCACCTGCCGGAATGGTTCCCGTACATGCGCGTGGACGTCCTCACCGAGGAAGGCTGCGAGGCCGCGGCGGACATCGACCGGCTGGCCACCGTCCACCCGCTGATCCGTGTCGTCACGGTGCCCAAGGCGTACGCCACGGCCAACGGCACCCGCTTCAAGGCACGCGCCAACCACTACGCGCACGAGATGCGCATCGCCGAGGGCGAGGCGCTCGACGACGTGTGGGTGCTGCACATGGACGATGACACCGGGGTCGGCCCCGACACCGCGGCGGCGCTCGCGCAGTTCATCAACCGCCAGCGGCGCGCTTCGCCCGAAGAGGCCAAGCACATGGCCCAGGGGATTCTCACCTACCCGCGCGAAAGCGCGGTCAACATGTTCACCTGGCTCGCCGACGCCGTGCGCCCCGCGGACGACATCGCGCGATTCCGGGCGCTCACCGGAATGGGAACCCCGGTGGCCGGCGTGCACGGCGAACTCCTCGTTCTCCGGGCTTCGATCGAAGCGACGATCGGCTGGGACTTCGGGCCGAAGGCAATTGTCGAGGACGCACAACTCGCCCTCTCGTTCTGCCGTCGTTATCCGGGACGCAGCGACTGGTTCAACGGCCGTTGCTACGGCGCTTCTCCCGCCACCGCCAAGGATTTCGTGAAGCAGCGCGACCGGTGGGCCTGGGGTCTGGTCGCCCTGTGCTTCAACCGGACGATCCCGCTCCGCTACCGGTGGTTTCTCGCCATCTGTGTGGCGACCTGGATCCTTGGTCCGCTCCAGCACATCGGCGCCGTGCTGCTGTTCGGCTGGCTCATCAACGACATGAACACCTCGCCCGTGACCCAGTCCGTGGTCATCCTGTGGGCCCTCAACTTCGCCTACGTCATCTGGACCTACTGGGAGGGTCTGCGGCTGAACGCGGTCGCGTCGGCCAGCGGCCGGCGCAAGTGGTGGGAGCCGATCGTCGTGGTCGCTCTCATCCCCGTCTTCTCCGTGATGGAGGGACTCGGCGGCTTCAAGGGCTTCCTGAGGTTCGTCCGGCGCGAAGAGAACAAGTTCGTCGTCATCGCCAAGCCCGCCTGACCGCCCGGAAGACAACTGACATGCGCTCGCGCCTTCCCCTGCTCGCCGTCTTTCCGGTGAGCGTCCTCAGCATCGTGCTGGGCACCCCCTTCGTCCTCGGCGACCACCCGGTCCGCTGGGTGTCGGGCTCGGCGATACCCAAGATCGTCGTTGGCGACGCCGGGGACTCCGCCACTCCGAAGGGCGACGTCACCGACACACCGTCGGCGTCCTCGCCGTCCGATTCCCCGTCTTCCCCCGCCGAGGCCCTCCAGGTCGCCAAGCCCTGGAAGAAGGGCATGGCCCAGTGGGGCGTACAGCTCTACTGGGAGGAGGAGAAGCGGAAACGATCCGACACGTTCATCGAGGCGCAGGCCGGCAAGCAGGCGAAGTACCTCATCGGCCTGGGCGCGAACTCGGTGTCGGTCTCGTTCCCGTTCTTCATCGAGAACTCCACGTCCAACAAGCTCTCGGCCGGTGCCAAGACCCCGTCCCCGGAACGTCTCGAGCGCGTGCTGAAGGTCTTCAAGGACGCCGGGTTCCGCACCACGATCCGCCCGATCCTGGACGAAGGCACCCTGGAGCAGTCGAACGGCTGGCGCGGAAACATCGAGCCCGACTCGCGGTCCGCCTGGTTCGCCTCGTACAAGCAGTTCCTCACCCCGTACCTCAAGGTCGCCGACGACACGAAGGCGGACACCTTCGTGATCGGTACCGAGCTGAACTCCCTCGAAGGCGACACCGGCTGGGACAGCCTGGTCACCTACGCCGAGAAGGACTTCTCCGGGGAGGTCGCCTATGACGCCAACTGGGACAACTACGTCTCCGGCCGGATCAACATGCCGGTCAACCACCTCGGCGTCGACGCCTACTTCCCCATCAAGGTGCCGGACACCGCTCCGGTCCAGGACCTGGTCGAGGGCTGGAACGACTGGCTGGACAAGAAGGCCACCGGTCCGCTGCCGAACATCCTCGTCTCCGAGACCGGCATCGGCGCCATGGACGGCGCCTACCACGCCCCCGGTGACTTCTACGTCAAGCGGGCCGTCAACCCGCAGGTGCAGGCGCATTGGTACGACGCCGTCTGCCAGGTGGTGCAGGAGCGCAAGATGCAAGGCATCTACTGGTGGTCGCTCTGGTTCGACGACGACCCGAACACCAAGCCCGACGACAAGGTCGCCTCCCGGCTCGACTTCGCCGGGCGCCCCCTCTCGGAGAAGGCCATCAAGTCCTGCTTCACCTCTGACTACGCGGGACCCGGTACCACCCCCACCAGCTGACCGAGCGGAGGCAATCATGCAAGAAGCCATCATCCTGGTGGGCGGCAAGGGAACCCGCCTGCGCCCGCTGACGAACCACACCCCGAAGCCGCTGCTCAATGTGGCGGGCTCGTCCTTCATCCGGCACCAGATCGCCAAGCTGATGGACGCGGGGGTCGAGCACGTGGTGTTCGCCACCTCGTACCTCGCCAGCCTCTTCGAGGAGGAGTTCAAGGACTTCTCCCGGGATCTGCGGATCTCCTACGCCGTCGAGGACGTCCCGCTCGGCACCGGCGGGGCCATCCGCAACGCCGCGCGCCTGCTGCGCGGCGGCCCCGCCGACGCACCGGTCCTCATCCTCAACGGCGACATCCTGTCCGGCGTGGACCTGCGCGCCATCCTGGCGCGGCACGAGGAAAAGGACGCGGACGTCACCCTGTACCTCACCCGGGTCGCCGACCCGCGCGCCTTCGGCCTCGTCCCCACCGACGAGGACGGCCGGGTGCTGTCCTTCCTCGAGAAGCCCAAGACGGCCGAGGAGTGCGTCACCGACCAGATCAACGCCGGCTGCTATGTCTTCGGCCGGTCCGTGCTGGACACCATCCCCGCCGGCCGCGAGGTCTCGGTCGAGCAGGAGACCTTCCCGCAGCTCGTCGCGCAGGGACGGCGCGTGTTCGGCCACACCACGGATGACTACTGGCGCGACCTCGGTACGCCGCTGGCCTTCGTCCACGGCTCGGCCGACCTGGTCACCGGCAAGGCGACCTCCCCCCTCGTGGAGACGCCCGCCGACAACCTGATCCATCCCACGGCCTCCGTCGACCCGACCGCCCTCGTCACGGGCGGCTCGACGATCGGCCCGCATGCCCTGATCGGTCCGCACGTGGTCGTCGATCGCTCCATCCTCGGTGCGAACGTCACCGTGGCCGAAGGCGCCCGCATCCGCGAGTCCGTGGTCGACCACGACTCCTCGATCGGCAGCGAATCGTTCCTTCACGAGGTCGTCGTGGGCTGCCACGCCCACATCGGCGCGCAGAACGAGCTGCCCGCCCAGCTGCGGCTGTCGTGCGGCATCCGCATTCCCGCCCAAGGGGTGCGCGTCAGCGGAACGGCTGTCGCCTGCCCGACGGTCCACTGAAGCAGCCGGTCGGCCCCCGCGGGCCCAACCGGGCATTTTCTGGAGAATCGTGACCACCCACGCCTCAACGGCCGTCAGTCCGCAGCCTTCGCACCGGCACCGGCCGGAGCCCCAGCCGGAGAAGACGGACCGCCTGCGCAAGTACCGCCCGGACATCCAGGGTCTGCGTGCCGTCGCCATCATGATGGTGGTCGCGATGCACTGCGGCATCCTCGACATCCACGGCGGCGTGGACGTTAGCTTCGTGCTCAGCGGCTTCCTGATCGGCGGCCAGATCCTCGCCGAGATCGACAAGACCGGGAAGGTCTCGCTCGGCAAGTTCTGGGCACGGCGTTTCCGCCGTCTGTCCCCGTCCATGGCGATCACCATCGTCGCCACCGCCGTCGCCGCGTGGATCTTCGGTAGTCCGCTGCGCTTCCGCGACTACGTAGCCGACGGTCTCAGCGCCTCCCTCAGCTTCCTGAACTGGCGCTTGGTCGAGAACGGCACCGACTACTTCGCCAACGACGGCACGCAGTCGCCGTACCAGCACTTCTGGTCGCTGGGCATCGAGGAGCAGTTCTACGTCGTCGCCCCGATCCTGCTGGTTGTGGCGGTCTGGCTCAGCCGCAAGATCTTCCGCAACCGATTCCTGGTGGTCCTCGCGTTGCTGGCCGTCATCGCGGGCTCCTTCTACCTGGGCTGGACGAAGACGGCGGAGAACCAGCCGCTCGCCTACTTCGCCACCCACACCCGGATCTGGGAGATCACCACCGGCGTTCTGCTCGCCCTCGCCGCCCCGCTCGTCTCCCGAATGAACACCGGATTCGCGGCCGTCCTCACCTGGCTCGGTCTGGGCACCACGCTGGTCACGGCCATGCTCATATCCGACGCGACCCCGCTGCCCGGCTACGCGGTGGCCGGTCCCGTCGTGGGCGCCCTGCTGGTGATCGCAGGCGGCTGCGCCAACCCCAGGTTCGGCGCGGAGCGGCTGCTCGACAACCCCGTGCTCGACTTCATCGGCAACGCCAGCTACGGCTGGTACCTGCTGCACTGGCCGCTGCTGGTGCTCTGGCCGTCCATCGTGGACCGCGAGTTCACCATGTCCGACCGATTCCGGGTGGCGGTGCTGTCCTTCCTGCTGGCCGTCCTCATGCACTACGTGGTGGAGCGCCGCTTCAAGCGGAACACGCAGTTGGTGGCTCGGCCGTGGAAGGGCATCCTCACCGGATTCGTCCTCACCGGCGTCGGGGCCGGCGCGATGGTCCTCGCCACGATCGTCCCGCTGCACCTGGCGACCTCGCCCTCGGCCAGCACGGTCGCGGTCGGGTACACCAGCAGCTCGTCGGTCGAAGAGTCCGTGCACCGCACGCAACTCTCCGCGGCAGTGCAGAGTGCTCTGCCCAGCGCCCCCAAGAACTCCGCCGAGCACGGCTGCATCGACAACTTCGACGTCAAGAAGTTCGTGATGCGCGACGGCTGTGTCGTCGGTGATCCGAAGGGCTCGAAGACGGTCGTCCTCATGGGTGACTCGCACGCCTGGCAGTGGAGCGACACCTACCACGAGGTCGGCAAGGAACTCGGCGTACGCGTGGTGACCATGACGAAGGGCGGCTGCTCGCCGCAGATCTACCACATCATCAACCCTCAGGTGAACCGCGAGTACACCGAGTGCGACAGCTGGCGCCAGTCGGCCTTCGCGGAGCTCAAGAAGATGCACCCGGATGTCCTCGTCATCGCGGACCGAGCCCGTCGTGAGGCGAACCGGGCCGGTGCCGAGGCATCGTTCAAGGTGTTCAAGGAGACCGGCGCCAAGCTCGTCTACATGACGGACACCCCGGAACCCGGCCAGAACATCCCGGACTGTCTCGCCACGCACATCGACGACACCACCCTCTGCAACCGCAAGCAGTGGCAGGCGCTGGAGTACACGGAGTTCCGCACCATGGAGCGGGAAGTGGCCGAGAAGTACGGCGCGGACATCATCGACACGACACCCGCGTTCTGCGCCTTGGACGTGTGCCCGGCGGTCATCGGCGACCAGATCGTCTACTTCGACAACAGCCACATCACGTCGTCGTACTCGAAGACCCTGAAGCCCTTCCTGGAGCCGGCTCTGAAGGAGATCCTGGACAAGGCGTAGCGCCCTTCCAGGCCGGCCCGCCGCTCCTGGCGCCTGCGCCCGGGAGGCTCACAGCCGCGCGGCCGCCCCTACCGGGGTGGCCCCGCGGGTGTCCAGCATCAGCTGGGCCTTCACCGCCAGGCCCTGCATGTCGTAGGTGCGGTGGTGCTGGAGCAGGACCGTCAGGTCGGCGTGCGCCGCGGCCTCCCACAGGGAGTCGGCGCGGGGGACCGGGCGGTCCAGCACCCGCCACTGCGGGGCGTACGGGTCGTGGTAGCTCAGCTGCGCCCCCAGCTCGACGAGCCGGGCGCCGATCTCGCCGGCCGGCGAGCGCTCCTGGTCCGGCAGGTCCGGCTTGTACGTCACGCCCAGCAGCAGCACGCGCGCCCCGCGCAGCGACTTGCCGTGCTCGTTCAGCAGGGCGGCGGCGCGCTGCACCACGTAGCGCGGCATGCGGGCGTTGACCTCCTGCGCGTACTCGACCAGGCGCAGCGGATGGCCGCCCACCCGGCCCTGGTACGGCCGGTGACCGGGGTCCAGCGGCATGGTGTGGCCGCCGACCCCGGGGCCGGGGCGGAAGGCCTGGAAGCCGTGGGGGCGGGTCTCGGCGCAGCGGATGACGTCCCAGACGTCCACGCCGATGTCGTGGCAGAACACGGCCATCTCGTTCGCCAGGGCGATGTTGACGTGCCGGTGGTTGGTCTCCAGCAGCTGCACGGTCTCCGCCTCGCGCACCCCCCGGGCCCGGATGATCCGCTCGGTGAACCGGCCGTAGAAGACGGCCGCGGCCTCCGTGCAGGCGGGGGTGAGCCCGCCGATCACCTTCGGTGTGCCGGGGTGCCGCGCGGGGGCGTACGCCAGGTGGAAGCCGTGGCCGGCCCGCAGGCCGGAACCATCCTCCAGCAGCGGACGCAGGAAGTCCTCCGTCGTCCCCGGGTACACCGGCGACTCCAGGACGACGGTGCTGTGCGGCCGCAGCTGTCCGGCCAGCGCGCGGGCGGCCTCCGCCAGCGCCGTCAGGTCCGGCTCCCCGCCTTCCCCGAGCGGGGTCGGCGCGCACAGCACGGCCGCCCGCACCCGGCCCAGGGCGGCCGTGTCCGCGGTCGCGCGGAAGCCGCCGGCGAGCATCCGCCGCACGTCGGCGGCGGCCAGCGCCCCGCAGGGCACCCGGTTGCCTGCGTTGATCGCCTCCACGACGTGCTCGTCCGGGTCGTACCCGATCACCCCCAGCCCGGCGGCGCTGGCCGCCTGCGCGAGGGGCAGCCCGGCGTGGCCGAGTCCGATGACTGCGAGGTCTGCGGGCATGGGGGTCCTCTCCGGCGGCGGGGTGCGTCCTGGTACGTCCTGGTACCCAAATGGCGCGAAATCAGGCTAACCAGACAGGTAGCTGATATGACTGCACGCCACGCGGTCCGGCCCCCTCCTGTGGAGCCCGCCCCTCGTGCGCGAGTGGGTTGCGCCTGCGCCGGGCTGCCCGGTTGTTGTGTGCGGCGCCCTTGTGGTTGCTGTTGGGGGGTTTCCCGCCGCAGGCGCAAACAACCCGCACGGACGAACCGGGGACCGGCGGAGCCCGAAGTAGCCGGGGGCCACGACACGGGTAACGATCGTGGGGACGGGGAATGCGCTGAGGCGCGACCCCGCGTCACGACGGGAGGCCAGGATGCTGACGGCGACACTGGGACCGGCGGAGCGTTCCTCCGCGCTCGCCCGGATGGCGGAGCAGGAACTCGACGTACTCGTGGTGGGCGCGGGCGTCGTGGGCGCCGGGACGGCGCTGGACGCCGCGACGCGCGGGCTGGCGACCGGCATCGTGGAGGCCCGCGACTGGGCGTCCGGGACGTCGAGCCGGTCGAGCAAGCTGATCCACGGCGGGCTGCGCTACCTGGAGATGCTGGACTTCGCCCTCGTCCGGGAGGCCCTCAAGGAGCGCGGTCTGCTGCTCCAGCGCCTGGCGCCGCACCTGGTGAAGCCGGTGCCGTTCCTGTACCCGCTGCAGCACCGGGTGTGGGAGCGCTTCTACGCGGGCGCCGGTGTGACGCTGTACGACACGATGGCGTTTTCCTCCGGGCACGGCCGCGGTCTGCCGCACCACCGCCACCTGAGCCGGAAGAACGCGCTGCGGGTGGCGCCGTGCCTGCGGAAGGAGGCCCTGGTCGGGGCGCTGCAGTACTACGACGCGCAGATGGACGACGCCCGGTACACGATGACGCTGGTCAGGACGGCCTCCGCGTACGGCGCGCTGGCCGCGAACCGGGCCCGCGTGATCGGCTTCCTGCGCGAGGGCGAGCGCGTGGTGGGCGCCCGGGTCGAGGACGTGGAGGCCGGGGGCGTCTACGAGGTGCGCGCCCGGCAGATCGTGAACGCCACCGGGGTGTGGACGGACGACACGCAGGCGCTGATCGGGGAGCGCGGCCAGTTCCACGTGCGGGCGTCCAAGGGGATACACCTGGTCGTGCCGAAGGACCGGATCCACTCCTCGACGGGGCTGATCCTGCGGACCGAGAAGAGCGTGCTCTTCGTGATCCCGTGGGGCCGGCACTGGATCGTCGGGACCACGGACACCGACTGGAGCCTGGACAAGTCGCACCCGGCCGCGTCCAGCGCGGACATCGACTACCTGCTGGAACACGTCAACTCCGTGCTCGCCGTGCCGCTGACGCGGGACGACGTGGAGGGCGTGTACGCGGGCCTGCGGCCGCTGCTGGCCGGGGAGTCGGAGGCCACCAGCCAGCTGTCGCGCGAGCACACCGTGGCGCACCCGGTGCCGGGCCTGGTGGTGGTCGCGGGCGGCAAGTACACGACGTACCGGGTGATGGCCAAGGACGCGGTGGACGCGGCCGTGCACGGTCTGGCGCACCGGGTCGCCGAGTGCGTCACCGAGGAGGTCCCGCTGGCCGGCGCGGAGGGCTACCACGCCCTGTGGAACGCGCGGGCCCGGATCGCGGCGCGCACCGGCCTCCACGTGGCGCGGATCGAGCACCTGCTCAACCGCTACGGCTCGCTCTGCGAGGAACTGCTGCAGCTGATCGAGGACGACCCGTCGCTGGGCCGCCCGCTCGGCGCGGCCGACGACTACCTGCGTGCCGAGGTCGTCTACGCCGCCTCGCACGAGGGGGCGCGGCACCTGGACGACGTGCTCACCCGGCGCACCCGCATCTCCATCGAGACCTTCGACCGCGGCACGCTCAGCGCCCGTGAGGCCGCCGAGCTGATGGCCCCCGTCCTGGGCTGGGACAAGGAGCAGGTGGAGAAGGAGGTCGAGCACTACGAGAAGCGGGTCGAGGCCGAGCGGGAGTCCCAGCGCCAGCCCGACGACCAGACCGCGGACGCCGCCCGGCTGGGCGCCCCGGACATCGTCCCGCTGTAGCCGCCGCCGGTACGCCGCGCGAGGCGTGGGCCACGGCTTTGGCGGTTCCCGTGGCCCGGCCGGATATCGTTCCTTCTCGTAGGTTGCAGGAAGGGGCGCGCGATGTCCGAGCTCGGACGCCTGGTGGCCGGGAGATACCGGCTGGTCGAGCGGATAGGCCGTGGCGGCATGGGCACGGTCTGGCGGGCCGAGGACGAGCTGCTGGGCCGTGCGGTGGCGGTCAAGCGCCTCCACCAGCCCCAGCCGCACCTGCAGGACGACGAGCTGGAGACG